>DAINBL010000085.1:0-5835 GCA_036732945.1 Nitrososphaera sp.
TATACCATTTCATCAAACTTCCTTCTATAGGATTGAGGTGCATTGTTAGAAGTTTTGTCCGACAAACACCTAAAACAAGCTTATTTTGATACCATAGTTATCTCGTAGTAAAAAATGGACGTGGTGGGAGTTGAACCCGCGACCTCAGATCTCTACCGTCTGCCGTCTATGTAAAATGGCAGCTGGTAAAGGAGAACTCAACTCTTCAAATCTCATCCGGTACGCTTTTCCTTGCTGCTCTATCACTTCCAACAAGCAAACATAAACATATTTGTATATGTCAGTTCCGAAAAAATTATAATCAATATATGCGGTAGATGCGTCCCATTGCAATCTCCTTGTCTAATATATGCCCATTATATCTTCTCAAAGACATAGATTCCATAGCCTATCTTGCCAGAATCCTTCATCCATTGAATGTGTTCAGTGCGCTTTGCAAGATTTATTCTATTGCCCCGGCTCATCATAAGCGTCAGCAATTTCATCGACTCAACAAAGCCACCACCATTGTGCTTTATCACACTAAAAATATCTGTTGGAAAGCCAAAATCATTACTCGTAAAGATATTGGTCTCTTTGAGACCTGCTTCTTTGAATAATCCAATCCACTCACTCAATTTCAAAGGTCTATCAAATGAACCTATCCTTTTTTCTACATTGTAGACAAGCTCATTGTCTGGCTCATCAACCCAAATCATCTCAGTATCTCCAAGATGCCCGCCTGACTTTAATACTCTTGAAACCTCTCTTACAGCCTTGTCCTTATCAAGTATTGTAGCTAGGACTGACTGAGCAATCACTACATCAAATTGACTATCGTTGAAGAAATTCATATTCTCAACATCACCTTTAATGATAGTTATCTTAGAACTAAGACCTGTCTTTTGCACCCTATCCTCTGCAAATTTCAGAATTAAATCGCTAGAATCAACTCCTACTGCTCTGCAACCATAATTCTCAACTAACTTGCAAAGATCTTTAGCGCTACCACACCCAATTTCCAAGACATAATCTTTAGGAGTGAGACTCAATTTTTGGAACAGTCTCTCTGTGGAGACTACTCCTCCAGGGTGGAGTGATGCCTCACCTTCAAAAGATAAAACAAGAAGTTCAATAAATGGAAGCTTTGCTAACTGTTCATCTGTCCACAAAAAAAAGTCTAAGGATGGCAAGCCACCTTCTTGTTCTTCATGGATCATGCTCTGCAGTATTATCTCTCAATATACATATAGATAAAGATCATATGCAAGCTCTCTGTTAGAAAGTCTCTTTATACAATTAACATGGCAACTCTACGTCCTGAGATCTTTATGTATCTAAATAACATGTTCTCAAGATACTATAATTGCAGTAGTTCCAGAATAAGTAGGATGGGATCGAGTGGATTTGAGCAGTCAAATTCTCTTTTCATAGCTATCCTTTAGAAATGAGGTAAAAAAGAAGAGCCTAGTAAAACTGATGATGAGCGGAGGTCGTGGGTTTAATCCCACCCGGTTCTTTTTTACCATTCTGGAAATACGGCATTAGATCGAGCTTATTTTGAGTAGTTGTAGGACAGACTGCTGATTGCACGCGAGACAGAATCTGTGTAAGAAAGCTAAACCTCGTGCTGTTGCCAGCTTGTCGTGATGATGTATTAGACCCCGGATTGGCGAAATCCCAGATAATGAGTTAAACTCGCTTTTCGTCCTTGACTTCTGGAATTCTAGTCACTGTGATAGCCTTCACTAAGATATGACTTTTAGCCACCATACGGGTTGCCCTAGCTCCTACCCATGACCCTACGCCATCGACTATCACAAGAAGTATGGCAGTTGATGTAAAGAAGACGGCACTGTCCAACAAAGGCTCATGGATAATAACAACAAAGATGTTATCTGAACCAAGAAGCAATACATGATAGACAAGACCAAACAGCAGCGAGCCTAACATCGACACAAGCAGAAGCCATGTGCCACCTCGTTGGATCTTTGGCTTGTTCAAGAATAGTATTATTATAGCTGCTGCAATAGGCGCAGCAAGGGTAACCAAAAAGACATAGGCAGATTGAAAATCGGAAATGCTAACTCCCGCTTGCTGATGTGCAATGTCATGTAACCCGGTAGTTATTATATGAGCCAGGACGACGACTAGGATAGCATACCTGACTATCGGTATCTCCATCCTGAAATAGTCTTGCTTTGCACCAATCACATCACTCCGAGAAATAAAGCTAGTTTATGAGTATTATCATAACTTTATAATGGAAGAAGTAAGCCGTCCAGCGGAGCCACAACATGCTCCATCACGGCTGCTTTTCCGCCAACCTTCTAGTGCTCTACAACTGGTTGAGCAATATCATTTAAGCTAGTTCTTATTAGGACTGAAGAGATTTAGAACCGGAGACATTTGCACAACACTGGATTTGCATTAAAGAATGGAGAAGGAGCGCAGATCCACTTTCGAGGAACCAAAATAACCGTCAAAGTCTCAAAAGAAGATTCTAATGGTAAATATACAATGCTTGAAATGGTGCATCCGCCTAACGTCGGTCCTGCTATTCACATCCATCCGAATGCTCCTGAAGCATACTACATACTGGAAGGCGAGTATCAAATTAGATGTGGTAAAGAAGTCTATCATGCACAGCGAGGAGATTTTGTGTTTATTCCAAAAAGGGTAGAACACAAATATCAATCTGGTTCAAATGGTGGCAAAGTGTTAGTAATTTGTCCTGCTGGCTTGGAGAAGTACTTTAGAGAGATTGCAGAGACAATTCGTATTGGTCCAATTACTTGGGAGTTGGAGCAGGAGATAGCTCGCAGATATGGACAAGAATTCCTTGAGAGTCTGAAACATTGGGGGCAATAGGATGTGGCACTATCTATTACGATTTAAGAACAGGAAAGCAATATGTTGAAGTCTATTATTTTTACATATATCAAGCAGATGAGAAATTCTTAATGCAGTTAAAGAAGAGGAGATGAATACATTTGGAACAATTTACCATTATTGATGCTCCCTCAATTTTGGGACTGCGACCGACTGGAGTAGAACACCTTCCCGAAGCACTTAAAGCAGCGGGTCTGATGAGTGAATTAAGGGCTGAATATGGAGGACGAGTTTCTCCCCGGTCTTATAGTTCAGAACGGGACAAATTAACACTGCTACTTAATCCTGACTCGATCAGAGCATTCTCACTAAAACTTGCCGACGCAGTGGCTTTTGTGCTGCATAAAAAACGGTTCCCTCTGGTACTCGGTGGAGATTGCAGCATCCTTATTGGAAACCTTCTGGCCTTACGCCGTTTGGGGACATATGGGCTATTCTTCATAGACGGTCATGCTGATTTTTATCAACCTCAAGCATCCCCGACTGGAGAAGTTGCCGATATGGATCTTGCAATTGTATCGGGTCGTGGTCCAAATGTTCTAACTAATATTAATGGTCTCAAACCGCTTGTCCGAGACCAGGATATTATTGTATTTGGTTATCGTGACGCAGAACAAGCTGCAAGCTATGGAAGCCAAGATGTCCGTGATACTAAAATGCATGTATTTGACCTCCCATATGTAAGGAAGATCGGAACGATCCCCGCTGCCGCTTCGCAGGCTGTTGAAATGCTGGTGAATCATGAACTAGAGGGATTCTGGATACATCTAGATGCTGATGTCTTGGACGACTCAATAATGCCAGCAGTAGACTATCGCCTAGGTGGTGGTGGTGGTGGTTTAAGTTTCTCTGAGCTAAGTGAGCTTTTGAAGACCCTAGTTACCTCCGATCATGCGGTAGGAATGGATATCACGATCTTCAATCCCAAGCTGGATTTGGATGGGTCAATAACACGAAGATTCGTCTCGAGCCTAGTTCAAGGCTTATCTTAAAAGAACGAAAAGAGGTCAGACTTCAATCTACTTTTTCGCATCAAGACAGTCGGTACTTCGAGGAAAGATCTACGAAGCTGAGGTCGTGGGTTCAAATCCCACCCGGTCCATTTTTTACCATGAGGGAATTGCGGCATTATTTTGAGCTAGTTTTTAGTAAATGTCGGACAAAAACCCTAGGCAAGGCATTGGACAGCTCAGATAGAAAGAAGTCTTTATGACATGTTTGTTTGATATTCCTAGACTTTGCATCTCTCAGCCTGCCTGATGGGCGGTCGTTAAGTTCAAATCCGATAATAAGATTAGCCCTATTAACGAAGGGAAAAAGAAAAGAAATTCTTTTCGAAATACCTCAAAGGTTACTGTTACTCGGGTCTAACCGCCAGTAATCTTTCAATCTTGTTAGCAATGTTATAATCTTCTGCATTAACTGAGCTGTGAAGTACAAGTCCGACCAATATCTCATAGGATGGTAGGGGTAGCAGCATCATTTTACATTTTTCATAGACAGTGATTATTGCTCGGGCTTCTCCAGCAACTTCTTTAACTTCGTTAGCTACACCAAGTGATGCAACAGCAAGAGTTCCGCCGTATTTATCCGCTTCCCGAGTTACTCTAAAGTCTTTTAAAAAAGACTCCTTAGATCTAGAGCCAAGGATATTTCCTCTCATATCCATTATTGATATAGCTAATATCTCATCATTAGTGGACAGAATGTCATCTGATATTCTTTCCGCGGCAGTAGAGGTAACAATTACCATATCATTTCTTTATGACATACATCATAAATCATAAAATAATTAGGGGTTATTTATTACAATTTTATCCAATATTAGACAGATCAGCAAAATTTTACCTAGTGAAGACATTGTTAATAACCAACATTCTGATTTATTCTTTTTAGGCTTTGATAACAACTACTACTAAGAGTAGAAATTATTCTGATAGTCCATCACGCCTACAGTACGTTTCATCATGCATTTGATCTTTCTCCCTTCAATGCTACGTTCTCTTTGACTTGCTTCAATCATTTTTTCCTTATGGCTTCTTCTGTTGGATCGTGGGTTAAGACAGGTAAAAGCCACGCAATCATGATAGTTATAACTAAGCTGGTACTTGAGGGTAAGAGGGATATGGATAGCAGAGATGCAGGGCTGGAATTTGAACAGTACAGTTCTCCTTCTATATCTCTGCCACTTTAGATAAGGAATAGATCTCTGCATTTTTAGAGAGCTGCTGAGGTCGTGGGTTCAACTCCCACCCGGTCCATTTTCATGATTCTGGATAACTACAGCATTAAATCAGCTTATTCTAGGAAGTTATCGGACAGAATGCCTCGCAAGCCGTGAGTGCGATCTGAAAGCCATCTAGATAAGTCTGACAGTACATTCTGCTCAATAGGTCCAAGTCCTGTACTCCATTGTGGTGAGATGGCAAACGTATGTCCCAGACCAGGGTAAGTTATCAAAGTATGATCAGGATGATCTACTTCAGTCAATCTTTGGTGCAAAAGAAAAGATTGCTGAACTGGAGTCAGCGGGTCATTCTCTCCGTTTAGCATTAGAACGCTTGTTGATTTTGAGAGATTGCCTATGACACTTAGGTTAGGCTCTAAATCAACCGCTGAATTAAACCATATAGGACATCCCTCTGGATTATCACACCTGGCATTTCCATCAGCTTCTTTTGTAAATTCTTCAAGCTCTTTCTCAAGCAACGGTTTGACCTGTCTATCAATGTCAATAGATGAAGTTGTAGTAGTATCATTGCCAAAGTTAGCCACAACGAAGCGACCAACCAAGGGATCTTGGATAGCTTGTTCTACAGAAATAGAGCCTGTGCCATTTTTATCTAACATCTGATGCATATATTCAAGGACGATACCTACTTTTTGATAGTATGCCAAGTCAGCCATGGTGGTAGCAGCTGACCCCATAAGTACAATATTTTTAATCGTAGTTGCACTGGTCTT
>DAINBL010000086.1:0-1780 GCA_036732945.1 Nitrososphaera sp.
TGGCTTCATCTCTCTCGGATAACGGAGGGGTGACCAATTCGGCATCAATAGCATTTGTTCTTTTTCTTTCCTCCATCCTTTCCTCTAAAGTTTCAGAATTTTGCGAAGGCTCCAGACGCTTGAGACGTTTGGCCATATTCAGCCTCGCATTGATGAGATTGACCTCTTCCTCTAGGACCTTTTTGAATCCAACAAGCATCCCATGCTGCTCGTCATACGATGGATGCTGCGTTATTTTGTCCATTGTATCCTCAAAGATCGTGATTATGGTCTCGATATGGCTTCCAAGCATCTGAATGTCTGCTGCGTCCTTTGCGTTGATTTCATCGTCTTTGGCAGCCTCTTTTAGCTGAGTAGACTTCTCTTGAGCAGCAGCTTTGCTTTTCTTTCCTATCGAATTGACCAGTTCCTTCAATGTCAGTCCAGTTTCTCTGGCTCTTTTAGACAACGATTGTTCATTATGTTCTGATGAGGATTCTGGAGTTCCTTCAGACATTATTTGTTCATATTTATCCTATCCATCATGATTAAAAGCAGTTTGGTATGATTGCTAGGCTCTAATGCCCTTTGCGTACAGTATATCGTGATTTCCAGGAGTCATGTCTTCCCATACCACATAGATATTATTCCCTGCCATAGCTATGGAGGGGCACTCGGAGATCTTGGCGTTATTGCTCAGATTGAATACTTGTCCTAAATTATTACCGGTCATCTCTAGCAGAAAGATCTCTTCGTTGCCTGAAACAGAGACCTGAGCTGCTACATATGAAAACTGTTCATCATAAGCGCCGACTTCTACATTTGTTGGATTTATGAATGTGCCATTCTGGTCTAACGTTACAGGCTCTGAAAAGCTTTTTCCTCCGTCATTGCTCTTCATGAATATTGGGCCATCTACATTCACTGAATGAAGTCCTCCTGACACCACATAAACAGCGTCATTAAAGGCCGCCACCTGCGCCTCGCCAGAATCTTTCTCGGGGTTGAGTTTTGTCATATTATCAAAAGTACTTCCACCATCTAAACTGCTTACGAAGAACAAACCCTCATTATCGCTTTTATCTAGTTCCCCGTCTGCCATGTTCCAAGCTATGTATACACTGTCTTTGTAAGCTGCTACCTTTGGAAAGGTTTCATCGTTGGCGTTGCTGCTAATGTTTACCGTCCTGCCAAATGTCGCCCCACCGTCATCGCTTGCCTTTAACAAGATTTTTGCATTATCACCTTCAGCCCGGTCCAACCAGATCACATAAACATTGTCCCCAAAAACTGCTATCTCGTGGTTAAATGAGTCAGATGTACTGTTGCTAAGATTTTTGATAGTGCCAAAAAAACTGCTTCCGTTATCTTCGCTCCTTGTGAAAAGCACTTCCCTGTTGCCTGAAGTGTCATCGGCCCATATTGCATACACGTTATTGTTATAAGCTGCTATCTGAGGATGCTCTGAAAAGCCGGAATTGTTGCTCAGGTTGACAGGCGATCCAAAAGTATTCCCGTTATCAACGCTATTTTTTATAAAAATATCGTAGTTTCTGTTGCCGGAGGGCATAGAGTCTTGCCACAGCACATATACATTGTTATTCCAGGCTGCAACCTGACCGTAAACGGAATCCAGAGGATTATTTGTCAGGTTGGTTGCATTTTCAAAAATAACTGGGAGTGAATTGTTATCTCTAGATTCACTTACAATACTGTATTGTAATTGATTGGGAGGATATTGATAGTAAAACAAGAAAGCTAGAATACTTGCCGCTCCTCCTGCAATTAAGGCAGCTATTAA
>DAINBL010000086.1:1880-5769 GCA_036732945.1 Nitrososphaera sp.
CCTCATTAGGGGCGTTGCTACGCTGATATACTCCCTTACTGTAATAAGAGGATGCAAGCTCAATATCACAAAAAGAAGGATAACAGAGTAGTTCTTGGTAATGAGGGTCTCTTTTGAAGGCACCTCTACCTCGGGCACTATGTTTCCCTGGCTTCGTATGACTTCTTTCTCATGCCCATATGCAGCGAAGATCAAACATGCTTTGGTAGTTGTAATCATAGTCCTGATATAGCAAGATTCCATGGCGGTGATGTTACACAGTCTATGAAACATTGACGATGAGTCAACAGTTATTATAATTCAAGTATGACCTACAATTGAGACTCTATTGCTGCTAGAATCTGACAATAATGCTACAGGAACCAACCAAACAATTGTACAAGATGATGCTTTCTGATTCATCGGCGTATTTACAATGCGATAGCATTACTCAGCTTTTGCCTCCTTTGATAAATGAAAATAAGGCTACTGCTAAGGCTCCGCGTATAGCGCTAGTCAAACTTTTTCAAAATGTTATAGTATGGCGATGCCTTATGCCTGTCGATGCATTTGCCGCATATCGACTTGTCGCCGTATTTCTTGTGACACTGGCAGTCGCATATGCTCTTTATAGATGCCAAGTATTGAAAAAATACAATAGAAATTATTAAACGTACACCGGCGGGTTAATCTTTTACTGCAGACCGTGCACTCATGAGAGGTGTTGGGAGAGAGTGTAGATAAGATAGATATTCTGTGCTTCTGATGGTTGAATACGAGAGAGAGATATACGCTATATCACAGTTTAAGCATTCGACAGGGACGCTTAGCCTCTGAGTACCTGGAACACTTCTTGACTGTGACCCGAGGGTTTGACTTTTTTGAAGATCTTCACTATCTTCCCGGTCTTGTCAACAAGGAAAGTGGACCTGCTGACGCCCATGTATTCTCTTCCCATGAAGCTCTTGGGTCCATAAACGCCGTAGTTTTTCGATACTTCATTCTTAGTATCAGCAACAAGAGGATAAGGGATGTTCATGCTTTCACGAAACTTTTGATGTGATGCCTCATCGTCAGGTGAAATACCAACGATTTCGATGCCAGCGTCCTTGAACTTTTTATAATCTCGGGTAAACTCGGTTGCTTGTGTAGTGCAACCAGGTGTGAAATCTTCGGGGTAGAAATAGACTACAACATCTCTTTTACCATGAAGATCGGAAAGCTTGTTCTCCTTTCCTTGCTTGTCCCTCATTGCGAAGTCGGGCGCAGCGCTTCCTTCAGCAAGCTCGATTGGCTTTTCTTGCATAGTGAATAAACTGCAAAAGCAGGAATAAAAAAGTTAAGTAGTGAACGTAGTCTACAGCTGTAGTATTTGTTTTCTGCTACTCGCACACTATTTTACAATACTTTGCAGGATGCGCTGCAGGGTAGCGAATAGTTGGGACTATTATTATTGTTATTATCATGAGGTTTAGCCAAAGACGAAAGTGTAGAATACAAAATTATCAGAGCGTGGGATAATCTCTATTTCATGTGTCTCCGGCTTGTCTGCTCTGACCAAGTTGTGCATGAACGACCATTCGATGCTGGCGATGCTCACGTCGCTCTCAAGCTTGGCGTCTCTGCCCAGCTGCTCTCTTGTTAGGTGATTACCGTCAAGCTTGATTTCTATCTTGCCAGGCTTGCCATCAGACGTCCCCATTATGCAATGCACTCGCTTGGCAGCGTTGTATTTCATTATCACTGCTGCACTCCCTTCCTTGCCGCCGGTTCCATACTGTACTCCCTCGCGCTGCCATACCCATCTGCCACGGAGATATACTACGTTAACATCGTGTGAGCCCGGATCCACTACGACATTTACAGCTTCTGGCTTGAGCGTCTGGTTGTTGCCAAAGCGACGGAGACGCGAATAGCCTACGCATATCTCTGGCGCCATTCCATAAAACTGCATGCCATAGATGTCATAAATCTCATCCTTTGGATCTTCCTGCTCCTTTTCTTCAACCGGCTTGTTTCCTGCCTCTTGTAGTAACTCAACAACAACATCTTCAAAATCCTCCATACCACCGTAGCCTGCATGTTCATAACGTACAAATCCATTGTGATCAACAAACACATGTTTTGGCCAGTACATATTTCCATAAGCTTCCCACGTCTTGTTGTTAATGTCAAATGCGACTGGAACGTCATTGATATTATATTGAGAAAGAGCGCGTTTGATGTTTGCATGGTCTGTAGCAAAATGATACTCAGCAGAATGAGCCTGAACTACCTGCAGTCCATACTTCCCATATTTTTGCTGCAGGCGCCTCATCATAGGTATGGTTCGGAGACAGAAAATGCAGGTGTATGTCCAGCAATCGATGATAACGACCTTGCCCTTCAAATCTTTGATCGACAGTGGTTGCGAGTTCGCCCAGTCTGTTATTTCTTTAAATTCAGGGGCAGGAGTCGCTGGAATAAGCTCCATTTCTACATCCTGCAGAGGATGAGACGGGATATAACTGTTAGATCCCCGGTCATTTTCGCTTCGACCACTATAAAGAATGTAATGAATGTAGTTGCAAGAGGCAAAAAGGCGCTAGGACAGCAAATTAACAAGAGAATGGTTCTTTTTACCCTTTGACACGATTGATTATCTAGGTCTCCTACAAAACGCAAAGAGGAAAACACACAGAGATGACCGGAAAGCCAACCCCTGCAAACCTATGAGAAACATCCCTTGTGATCAGACATTTAAAAAGGTCATCAAGGTAGATTGTCTGGCTGCACCTGATTTGCTTTCAATTAGACTTTTTTTTATCTTTGTCTATGAACAATGCTTGAATCACGGTATCGATAACCTTCATTTTTTGTGACTCTACTTCGCTTATGTCAATATATGGCAAATCGTTATCTTTGGCAAAATTAGAAACCTTTGGAGAATATGATATTGCCAGGCATTTTCTTCCGGTCATGTATGCAAAAATCAAAGAATGGAGCCTCATACACATGCAGAAATCTGCCTCTTTGAACTTTCGCATGATATCAATCGGATTGTCTATTTTCTCAATTTTAAAGTAATCGAAATACTTCATTAGACTCTTTATCTTTTCTCCAAACAAGTCATCTCTTTCTAAGGTGGACGTCTTGTGGATACAGAAAGGAACAAAATTGATAACAATTGTCATTCCAGTTCTTTCATGTATCACTTCAACTAGTTCATCGAATATATTAGCAAAGCATCTTGCATGATAATCTGACGAACATAGATCTAGATCTCTAGCACTAACAAAGATTTTTGCCGTATGGTTAAACAAGGTGCTATGGCCCTCATTCTCTTTATTACCTCCTTTACCATCCTCCCATTCTTTAAGGAAAAGCGCAGGATCACCAATTGTCTTGACTTTTATGCTACTACTATTTCCAAAATGTTTCAATACACCTTCGGTGAAATTGTCTCTTACGAGTGCTTTTTTTATCGAATGCCGAAGAACTAACGATAACATGAACTTCAATAATGGTCGCTTTATCCTTTCCTCAGCCGCCACCCCAAAGAAATAGACATCAGACGATCTTGAGAATAGTAGCTTGAAAAGAATAGCAGGAATTAGATAGTACAAGGTGAAGAAAGTACGGTTAGTTATCAGAGTGCCTCCACCTATCATTATGCTTTTCCTTCTAGTTGTTGATGACAAAGCCTTTACCAAACTCACAAAACGCCCGCAGCGTATCGTAGCGAGCATGGTCAACTCTGCCTTTTCTAATAACTGCTGTGTTTCCTTTGGGGTATATGAAAAAATGAACAAGTCTGTTGCTTTCTGCCTTGTAATCAAATATCTTACTGTTCCCAACATTATCGCATCATCGCCCATATTGCCATAACCACACGCGGAGAATATTATGTACCTGGCATTTGCGGTATTAC
>DAINBL010000087.1:0-5748 GCA_036732945.1 Nitrososphaera sp.
AAGAATTCCTTCCTCCTCGCAATTGAAGCATAAAGCATTATACTTTTCTCAACTTCTAAAGAATTGTCATAACAGTAAGCCTGTATTGTGATATAAAAAGTTAGAAGGCTCTGTCTTCTCTGCCCTTTATTCTAGACAAAAAGAATGGCTCATTGAGTTTCATGGCATTGCTCAGAACCACCGACACTAATCCTCCGAACATAAATCCGCCGATGATGTCTGTCGGGTAATGCTGCATTACATAGATGCGCGTAATGCCAATAATGACTGGAAAAGCCCATATTGCATAGCCCATTTTTTTGGATTTTTGATAGATAGCATACCCCACAATAAAGGCAAAGGCAGTGGCACGGGCAGCGTGACCTGAGGGATATGAAAATCCAGCGGCAGAAGGCGCAAGACTATCGCTTTCAAGGCTAAAGTGTTCAGGTAGTTGCGAAGCTGGCTCAAACCCATAGGGTGGAATCTCTCTTCCAATCAGGGGCTTTATGTACATGACCAAAACTACGATAACGACCAGTGCAATAAGAAATATCATACCCACTTTCCTCGTACGCCGAATTATCGTTAATACGATGCCAAGAATGAATAGTGTTGTTACGTCACCTAGCGAAGTAATAACTATCATTGCCATGTCAATACTGGGGTTGCTCCCATGTACTGACTTGAAGTAGCGAGCAGCCGCATCATCTACTCCAAACGTTACGCCAGAAGCCACCACTGCACTTAAAACGAGGAATGCCGCCACAAGTACTACAAAATACATCGATCGTGTCCTTATCATCCAGGGCGGCTTGACTGTTTCACTCGGTGACAATCAAAATGGAGGAGCTGCCCGTTGGCGTTTAATTGTTTTGCCCGCAGCTTATCTCCTCGCAAAAAGCAGGTGTTCTATTATGGGATATATTTTTGCTCACTATCTTGAGGAATTATGCTATACTATGTAAACTACTACCAACAATCAAATTTTGACACATTGTGAGGGGGAAACTTCTTCTTTATTTCATATGGGATGAACTTGGTCTCTATAATGGTGCCTGTATTATATTTCTGCACAGCAAACAAGTTTTAGCAAATGATGACAGTATGAAAGAAAAAAATCCAGTTAAAAGAAAATATCCTCCATTCTGATGGTTGCTTCTCTATCTTATCTATTCACGTCAGTTGAAGCAAGTTCTATTACTTGCAAGCAAATATGTAAAAGGAATACTAAAAAGTTATTCCATGTTTGTACTTATTTTTTGCTATTAGAACTGGACCGATGTAAGATCTGTCAGGTTCTCCAAGTGATGCTTGGCTTCGCTGTATGTCGATATCTTGCGAAGTTCGTTCTTTGCTTTTGATGCATATGACTGATAGAGCTTGTCCATCTGGTCGACAAAATCCTTTGGTTTGCCATTTTTCCTCACGAGCATATTAAAAAGCCGATTTTCATTACTCCAATCAATAAGGTCGTCGTGTATCTGGTATGCGATCCCTAGCAGGTTGCCAAAAGAGGTCATGGCATGAATTTGATCCTCGTCGCCCCCTCCAGTTATCGCACCAATCTTGGCTGATGCTTCAAAGAGCGAAGCCGTCTTGAATTCAAGCACCTTGATGTAGTCGTCCTCGGTGATACTCGTTTCCTTGCCAAGCCTTATCTCCATCATTTCGCCTTCGCTCATTTTGGTTGCGGCATTTGATAGCTCGTTGATGATGCGGGCATCTTTTAATTTTGAGCTGATGTTGAGTATGACTCCGAGAACAAAATCTGCAGTAAGTATGCTGCTGTTATAACCATATTTTACGTGAAATGAGGGCTTACCGCGCCGCTCATTTTCCTCATCGATAATGTCATCGTGGATTATAGATTCCGTATGTAAAAGCTCAATTGCAGAAGCTGCCAGGTATGCCTCAGGTTCTACTTTTAGAGACTTGATGCACTCTGCCGATAGTATGAGGATTAGGGGCCTGATACGCTTGCCTCCATCGCAGGCATAGCGGAGTGGGGCGTGGAACTCCGACCATGAATACAGATCAACCTCGCGCTTTAAGGTGTCCTCGATTTTGGACAAATAGACAGCAAACAGCTCAGTTAAAGGGTTAGCTTCGATGTTTCTCCTGCTGCTCAAAAACTGGCTCTATCCCTGAGACTATTTTCAAACTGGTGACCATATTAATTTACTGTTCTTTGAAGTAAAGAAGAGAAAAAGCTGCTCTACTAGAACTCGATTCCTATCAGAAAGGCGTTCTATCGTAAAGGAGACAGGATATTCTGATATAACTTTTAGGAGCAGAGCATGTACAGTTATTTCAAAAGCCATCCCGACGATATATGCTAATACTATACAACAGCCAGACTATGGAAGAGGCAGCAACTATAGAAGAATAAGGGATGGTAGTTAAGATCGTTGAAAATAACATTTCGGATTATAGGAAATGTATAGACAAGTGGAGAAGTGACGAATACCTGCAGGCGGATGTATGTAATATAAAGCGAGCTGTTCAGTACAAACTGAAGCTAACAGAGGCGATATTTTGAGTTTGATGCAAAAAGACAATAATAATAATTGCTTCCTTTTATATTTTCGAGAAATGAGTATAGTGACAAGCAAAAATATCTGAGATGCCGCTAGCATATTATATCATGGCACAAGTATCCATAGGTTGCTCAGGCTGGAATTATGGCGATCCTGTTGAAAAAGGGGGCTGGGTAGGCTCTTTCTATCCTGATGCTCAGGCTAAGCGTCTGCGTTACTACTCTGAATTTTTCCCTTCGGCTGAATTGGATGCTACATTTTATCAAAAGTTTTACTCAAAGATGACTAGTGGCACATTCTATGGCATGGTAAAAGCTACACCTCCTGGATTTCAATTCTCTGTTAAGGTGCCTGAGACTGTGACACATATCAAGCACATGGATGTCAAAAAAGGCGCACTGGAAGCACTTGAAGAGTTCCTTGAAAAGATCTCTCCTCTAAAGAATGCAAACAAACTCGGCGCAATACTGCTGCAACTACCCCCGAGTTTCTCGGTTAACGAATTCAAGCAAGTCGAAGGATTCCTCAATAGACTGCCATCAGGCTACGATTATGCACTTGAGTTCAGGCATGCGTCATGGCAGACTGAAGGACCTTGGGAAATGCTAAGGCACTATAATGTTGCGGCTGTAATGACAGATTCGCCTGATCCAAAGCTACAGTATCTATCAGACACCATGCTGACTGCAGACCATTCGTTTATCAGGTTTCATGGCAGGAACAAGGGTTATTGGTATAACTATCTTTATGCAGAAGAGGAACTAAAGCCTTGGATTGAAAAGGTCAACAAGATAACAAAAGACCCCGAAGCAAAGAGATTGCGAATTTACTTCAACAACCACTACGGAGGCAAGGCTGTTGCCAATGCCATCCAGTTCAAAGAGATGGTTGAAGGAAAGGAATCCTCAAAAAAGGAAAAGGAGGTAAAGCAGAAAATATTGGACGCTTTAGCTAAAGCAACTACTCAAAAGAAACTCCCTGGGTGATCGCTAAAGAGAGCACGCGCATATAGCATAAAACCTGTCAGATCATATTTTTTCCACAGTGGCTACAATCATTTGCTTCTTTGGAATCATTTATGACCATCTATATTTGTTGCAGTTGTTATTGCGACATCTGCCCGTCGTCAATTTTTGACCATAGCTGCACAAAGATCGAAGGCAGATTAGCTCTCATCCATGCAACCATTTTCTCTTCCTCCTGTAGATTTTGCCTCAATGGCATTATGGCTTCACCAATGTTTATCTTTGTGGCCATCTGGATGGCCATATTGTAGCCTATAACCTCTGCATATTCTATCAGCGCATCAGCCTCCATAGTCCTTAATTCCTGTTCTTGTGGTGTAGTGGCTGAAGCCTTGAAAGCAGCATCTGCCAGTACTTTAGGTAAGGAAATGCCAGACAAATCTGCACGCTCGTTTGTAGGCTGACCACCAAGTCTGTGAATCAGTGTGATCAATCGGCTTTTTTGCTCTCTTGTTTCTTCCAAATGGTGGACAAGCTGCTCTCTGACCTCCACCAACTGGGACTGCTGGATCCTTGCAGGAAGTCGCTCGATCGCAGCATTTTCTATTGAAAGCATGATATTGAGATATAGGATAAACTTCTTCTCTTTTCCGGATTGGTATGACAGTGAAGATGATGATGTAGATGATGACAACTTATGATGCATCTCTTCCTCGTTTACTTCCCCTATAGTTCTGGCTCTTTCTTCAACCATCATTGGATTTATTTTTGGCATTGCTTCTTCCACTGCTGATGATGATGCTGCACCTGTAGTTGTTATTGATTTGTTGTCAATCTTTTCTGCCTTCACATTATTTCTTGTCCGCCGTGTATCTGCAAGAGTTTCTACATTTTTGGTTTCTAGGTTTGCACCTTTACTCATATCGCTCATGGCATTGTATTTTGAAGAATCAAAAACTTCCTTTGGATGGATACGGGCGGCATAATCCGCTGCAGAGTTGTTGTCTCTAGTGTCTTTGCCTGCAGAGCCCTTCGCTGGTTCGCTATGAGCTCCTGTTCTTTTTTCTTTCTTTGTCATTTCATCTATTTGTTGAAGCCATCATATGGTGTTTAAGAATTGCCGTATAATTTGCCATTAGGGAAATTCCATTTCTAATAGCAAGATAATGTGGTGTTGCACCAAATGCGAAGCAATGATGCAAAAAGTCACTTTGTACTCACCGTGTGGTGCAAACAGGTGACGTCTTTTTTTGCAGCAATACTAATTATAATAAATATAGGCAGTACATGCATGAGCAATTAATTACCAGAAACTGCATTGAGTTATTATAATGGGGCAGAAAAAATATGTCGATTCTACCGAGCAGTTGGTGACTGAGATAGTTGTTAGGGACATACAACGATCAACTAAATTCTATCGTGAGTTGGGATTTAAAGTTCTTCGTGACGCTGGGGATTTTGTTGAATTAACATGGGAGGATCATCAACTCTATATTGCAGAACTCTCAGCATATCATGAAATTACTAGCGATGATCAGGAAATGTCAGAGCCATCCAAGTTTCCTGTGGCTAATATTAGAATCATGGTCCCAAATGTGGACGATTATTGGAAACTGGCAAAAGAAATGGGAGCGAAAATTGTCATTCCAATTGCCGATCGGTATTATGGTCTTCGGGATTTCATAATTTCTGATCCTGATGGGTTTGGTGTTCGCTTTGCGACTTCCTTTTCTTCACAAAGGAGTAATCGCTAGACAATATCTCTACATACACGCTGCTCTCCCTCTGATTGAGATAAGAAGGACTAGAAAAACAAGAGGACAAAGGACTCAACTACTTGACTCGGCATGCTACTCTAAAGAAGGAGTTTTTGGATCGGGTCTCATCTTGATTATTATTATTATTATTTTACTTTCTAATTTTGACTATCAGTCGTGGAGGTGAGTTTGCATCCCTCTCTTCTGCTCACGCTTCATAGCCCAGTACATTGTAGGATATGCCACTGCATAACCTGCTGGCAGAATTATTCCAAGACCTAGCCAGAATAAAACATCAGTTAGCGCAGCATCCATAAAGCCGGGGATGATAAATGCTAGCGAGTTCTCAGTAATCTCCATTCCCGCAATGCTTGCTGTATCACCAACCAATGTGACCCTTGCCGCTTGTCTAAACGGCATTGTTTTGAGCATTGGAATAAGTGTTAAGGCGTATCCTATTGCAAAAGCAAGCCCTACTGCTAGTACAAGTGTCGATATCATGTCCCA
>DAINBL010000088.1:0-5688 GCA_036732945.1 Nitrososphaera sp.
AATGACTTCACGAAAGTACCGGGTGAACTCACGTGTAGATGTAGCCCCCTTCTCCGTCCCCTCCATACTAGCTAATATTTATTGTAGTAACCTCTTTTTGCAGTTTATCATTCGTTGGGATTCGAATGGCAGCAGAGTAGTAGCAACAGTATTGAGTGGTTTCATAGTAAAATGGCAGAACACTACCGTCGTTTAGGATTGTGCTTGAATTAGAGAATGCGAAATGGAAGCCGTTCCGTAATTCACTTGGCAAATCACATAGAAAGAAGGTTGGTAAGATGATATCTGATACTCCTAGACTCTACATCCCAGCTTGATCCTATATGCGGTTCAGCCTGTAAGGCTCTATCCAACACTGATGTCAATTCCGCTTTACTGCTACAAGCAACTAAGCGACTGCATATCACAAGTTGATCAGTTGGAGTCAAAGTAGAAGGCTTACTAAAGACAGAAGAAGAACAACATTCTCCTCCAGAATCAAAACTATTTGGTTTCGAGAATTTTAAGATGAAACGAATAGAGGAGGAAATATAATTAATAACTATATTTCTTTTTATGTTCTAAACTTTCTTTTCAGTTTTCATCTTGGACCAACATGAAACAAACCAGTCAGGGGTAGCGCAGCAGCCTTTAGGATCGTTTTTACGTAGCCTAGGGTTTTTTGACAAGATTCTCAGAATAAAAGTCACACTCAACACTGGCTGTTAAGCTGTTTTATAAAAAGAAAGGGTCAGGCGCCGTTTTTTATCGGCTGCGCCTGGCGGCCGAAGCAATTACGTAAGCCAGTCCTACGACCAGTCCAAAAGTCAGAGGTATCCATACTCCAAATGCTGCTGGGTCTATTGACTGCTGAATGACGGATTCGAAGAAACCCGGGATCATACTGTTGAAGGAGTGTAAGTCTTAGTATATTAGATTTGCTGTTATAGACTGGCCGAAAAACCCCTTAGATATATATACATTAAATTACCCTCTTCAAGCATCAGGTGATCATATATGAAGATGCAGAAAGAGATGCGCAAATTCTGCCCCCGTTGCAAGACTTATAGGGTCCAGAGCGTAGCCCTATACAAGAGGGGTAAAGAGAGGGCAGGAGCCGAAGGCACTCTCAGGCACGCTGAGGACAAGAAAGGGTACGGCGGCCAGAAATTCCCAGAACTTAAGAGAACTGCCAAGACTACCAAGAAAATGACTTTACGCTATACTTGTAAAACATGTCAGTACAAGACGATGAAGCAAGGTCTAAGGATTCGCAAGCTGGAGATATGAGGACAGCTACATGAAGCGAGAAAGCATGATGATTCCAAAGCCGAGGAGCTCATTTCTATCTGTTCAGTGCACAAAATGCGGCGAGAAGGCAATAGTGTTTTCGCACACGACCATCAACAGGAATTGCAAGTCGTGCGGCGAGCTTTTGGCAGAGCCTTCCGGCAGCAAGGCCAAAATAATTGGTAAAGTTCTAGAGGTTCTAGACCAATAATTTTTCTGCCAGCTCTAGCTCTTCTTTAGTATTCACATTTAGTGCAATTTCTTTTCGGTTCATGACCAAATAGTGTTCTTCCACTGGTTCAGTGCCGACAGCCACGGTGTTAAATATGGTGATGCCAGAATGGCAGTACTGATCCAATACTATGATGCTTGGCTTCACACCAATCCGCTCTACAAATCCTTTTTCAATTATTATCGAAATCGCTGGCTCGTGCTCTTGCCTGTCAGCTATAGAATTAAGGATTTCGTCGACGATATGAGAATTTAATAGTGGAAGATCACCCGGGACTGCCATGACCTTTTGGGGTTTTAATTTTGAAAGCAGCTGTGATAGATCCTGGGAGTAACCCTCGCCTGCTGTCTCAATTGTCTCAATGCCTTTTGATTTCAGAAATTCATTTGTTTTTGGAGTATTGGGCGAGGTTGCCGCAACAATGCGGTCAAACCTGTCTGAGCTGGCTAAGGCTGAAACTACGCGCTCGACCATTGCAACACCATCCACTTTTAGAAGTGGTTTTTCCATGCCTGGGTTTTTCATTCTACTTGCCCTGCCGCCACACATTACGGCAGATATCAAAAAAACGATATCACCTGCGGCATTGACGACAAGGTTGACAGCACCATAAGGGAAGAGAGACGGGTTATCTCATTTGATGCACCTAGAACATCCCCAGATATGCCTCCAAAGCTTTTGCTAGAAAGATACTTCAACAGATGTGCAAGAATAAGTGAGATGATTAGTGCGACAAAGCCGGCATAGCTGCTGGCAAATCCTACAATTACAACCATAATGCCTGTGGCCGCAAGTATCTTGTGCCTGTCCTTCATGGCCACAATGAAAGGCGAGCTAAATCCCTCCCAGGCAGACAGACCCCTGTTGGCAAGGAGCACCATCACATACTTGGCTATTACCTCAGCTGTTATGATGCTAGTAAAAATCGCCAAGCCGGACCCAAAGCCGATATTGAATACAATTATCATGCCTACAAAATACATCACAAGCACCGCCACTCCTGCTGAGCCAACTGCAGGATCAAGCATAGCCTTATGTTTGGCTTCCTTGCTGCCTTTTGCCATCAGCCCATCAGCGAAGTCGGCCAAGGCGTCGGTGTGGTGGACCCCGGTTAATATCATAAGGCCTCCAGTGGTCAAAAACCCAATGAGCAGAGGATGCAGGAAATTGGAAATCCCAAGAGCCATTGCACCGATAATCGAGCCTATAACAAGGCCGGCGACCGGGAACATGTACATGTTCTTGGCAATGTAATAGATATCCTGCTTCTGCTTGCCTACAGGTAGTATCGTCAAAAATGCAAGCACCGACAGGATGGGCTTAAGTGATGCCAAGCACAAGCCCCCACCAGCCGGCTAGATATAGAACTGACATTACTGGGACAGATACTACAATGCAGAAGAGCAGAGTAGTGAGCTTCATTATTGAGATTGCCTCCTTGCATTTCTTGAGTGTAACAGGCTCTTGATCGTCGCCAAGAGTGTACTGGCCTATCTTTTCAAGCCTTACACGCAATGCCCCTGCCATAGTGGCCATCGGGTAGCCAGCATTAGGGCTGAATGTCTTGTCATGGTCTCGTTGTAGAATGTTAAGCGAATTTTTCCAGTCAGCTCCCAGTATCTTGGCCGATATAACCATCAAGAATGCAGTTATTCTTGCAGGAATATAGTTTGCAACACTGTCAAGCCTTGCAGACATCCATCCGATATCCTTGAAATATTCATCCTTGTAGCCAACCATAGAATCGAGTGTGTTTATTACCCTGTAGGCAAGAGCGCCGGCAGGACCAAAAAGTGAAAAATAAAAGATGGGTCCCGTAATGCCGTCGACTGTACTCTCGCTTATGCATTCAATGGTTGCCGAGAGGATGTGCTGCTCATCAAGATCATCAGTTTTTCTTCTCACTATCATTGACAGGTTATGCCGGGTGGCTTCCAAGTCGCAAGCTTCTAGGCAGTTCATGATTGCCCTGACATGCATCTCCATGCCCTTCATTGCAATCGTAATCTTCAATATTATGGCAGACACAATGACAAGCTCAACGAGTCCTGCAAGATACCTGCTTGAGAATACAAGAAAATGGACTGTCAAAGCTACTGTTATAACGAGTGAAATGACAAAGATCGTTCCCTTGGCTTTTTCAGCCCCTCCTTTAAGCCTTGGTAGAAAAAAGCCGATCAGCTGCCCAAGCCACGCCACTGGATGATACCTATTTGAGGGGTCGCCAAACAGCCAATCAATGACAATGCCGCCGGCAAGCCCCCCAAGGAGAGACAACAGCATCTAGAGCCCCACAACCTTTGACACCCTTTCCATATCGATGCTCTCTTTTATTGCCTTTGCAATAAGGTCTATCTGCCAGTTCCATGATTCCTGAGGAACATCTGACTTACGTGTCATGCTGCCGCCAACGAGGGAGTCCTCTTCAGGCAGATTGAACTCGATCTTAGGTAATATGCCAAGGATTCTCTTCTTTGTCATCTTCTGAACTTCCTTGATCGCAGGTGCTAGAAGCGTGATGTCACCTCTGAACTTGTTTATCAGAAAACCTTTAACCAACCCCCTGTGGGCTTGCTTTAGAAGCTGCATCGTGCCGACGATGCTTGCAAAACAGCCACCTCGCTCAATGTCGGCTACTATTATTACAGGTGCTCCTACCTCTTGTGCAAGCAGCATATTGGCAATATCATATTTTGCAATGTTGATCTCTGAGGGTGAACCTGCGCCTTCAATGACTATAATATCGTTTTCGCTCCTTAGGCTTTCAAGTGCTTTCAACACCATCATAAAGCCCTGCTGTAGCACAAACTTCTCATAGTAATCTTTTGCGTACATCTCTGAGTAAAAGCGACCGTTCAGGAATACTGTGCTTCTATACTCGCCAAGCGGCTTGAGTAAAATGGGGTTCATCCTTGGGTCAGGCTCTTTTCTTGCTGCAACTGCCTGTATTGCCTGGACCAGTGCCATCTTGGATCCGCTGGATGTAGTGAAAAAGTTTGAGGACATATTTTGTGCTTTGAATGGTGCTACATTGTATCCTCGATCTGAAAAAAGCCTGCACAATCCTATCACAATTGTGCTCTTGCCTGCACCAGATGTTGTGCCCTGTACCATTATAAGCTTGGCACGCCTAGTCATTGTAATCAAATGCCTCCAGTGCTTTTAACAATAGCATGTTTTCCTTATGCATCTTGACTGACAATCTGATATATTGGGTTCCCATGCCAGTGAAAGTGCTGCAGTCTCTTACAAGCACACCAGTTTTCTTTAGTAACCTATCTCTAAATTGTGTGGAATTCCTGCCTTGGAGATGGACAAGAAAATAGTTTGAGTCTGACCTTAATGGGCGAAACGATTTAAGTTTTCCAATATTATCATGTAAAAACTTTCGCTCTTTTTTGATAAGCGCCCTGGCTTTTGACAGATATCTTCTATCTGGTAGGGCATACACTCCTGCGACCTGTGCGAGACCATTTACATTCCATGGGATCTTATTTGCTGACAATTTCTTTGCAAGAGTTGGATTGCACACGCCGTAACCGATTCTCAAACCGGCTAGTCCAAATGACTTGGTAAGTGACCTCAGGATCACAAGGTTATCAAATTCCGATATCTGCTCAATCATCGTGTTGGCGTCAGGATTGTCTGCCAGCTCAATGAAGCATTCATCAAGCAGGATTCTTGTCGAGCTATCAACATTTTCGATTATTTTCATTATCTGCTTAGTGGCAAGAATACCCGTAGGGTTGTTTGGATTACAAAGAAATATTGCATCAGCCCCTCTTGCTTTTTCAATTACTTGATCTGCGTCAAGTTCAAAATTATGCAGCGGTACAAATGTCACTTCTGCGCCCGCTTTCTGAGATGCAAGCTCGTATTCACAAAAAGTCGGTGCAGGGATAACTACACGCCTCTTTACAAAGGCCGCCTGTACAAACCAATAGATAACTTCTATTGCTCCATTTCCCACGCTTATCCATTCTGCGTCAATGCCTAGGTAGTGAGACAGGCTTTTCTTCAGATCTATGCAGTCAGGGTCAGGATACCTCTGGGCAAGCGAGTTGATGTTCATCTTGACAGCAGCTATGGCTTTTCTGGGAGTACCAAGAGGATTGATGCTTGAGCTGTAATCGAGTCTGACAAGACGAGGGTCTACTGAATGAATGCCACCATGAGAGCAGGCTTTC
>DAINBL010000089.1:0-5629 GCA_036732945.1 Nitrososphaera sp.
AATTCTTGGATTTTCTACAAGATGAGGGTAAAGTGCGACTGGACGATTACATTGAGGGCGCAGTTGAGGTCGCCGAAGAAGTCCATTCTGACCAAATGCGAGAAGACGGGACTTCGCCGTTCCTTGAAACCCACACGTGGCCAGTCACGATGGATGTCGTAAGGCATTATCGCTCAGTCAATCGCAACATCACAAGCGTAGAAATTGCAACTGCAATTCTGCATGATGTCATGGAAGACGACGAGAGAATCTTGAATCTATACGAATCCAAGTCATACGGGTTTGAAGCATATCTTGCATACCGGTTTGGGAGCAGGATCGGGGACATTGCAAGCGAACTGAAGATCAAACCCCTTGAAAACTATCCAGGAGCAAACGATATAGAGCGCCAGTTGGAGCGCTTTTTGGCATACTGTGACATCCTGCGCGAAGCCGAATACGACGTCAAGGTAATCAAGCTGGCAGACAGGCTTAACAACATGTCATTTATCAGGCACGTTCCAGGACATGACAAGGTAAGGCGCTACATGCGGGAAGCAGAGGACTTTTACATTGCATACACTATGCTGCCGCCCAAAATGCCTCACTTCTATCAAAGTTTAAGATCTGCTTATGAAAAGCTGAGAGTATTATCGACGCAAAAACTGGTCGCCGCATAACTTCTTTTCTTTACAAACAATTTAATGATAGTAATTTATGGGGATAAAGGATGTGATAGGTGTTGACTACAAGAACAACAAATGACCTCAGTGTTGCAGTTATTGTGAAATTAGAGCCTGATTTCTCTGAAGGAAATGTAAGCTATAACGCCGACGGCACGCTCAATCGAGCAGAAACAAAGAGTATCCTTGGACCTCATAGTGCTATAGCGTCAAATGCGGCTTTTTATGCTAAGGTCAAATATGGAGCCCACATTGCAGTTGGAACGATGGGTCCCCCTATTGCAGAGAGCGCGCTACAGCAAGCTCAGCTGCTCTGCGATGCAGACGAACTTCATTTGTATAGCGATAGGATCTTCGCAGGTGCCGACACGCTTGCAACCGCCGAAGTGCTGAAGGCCGGCATCTCTAAGGTCGAAGGTGATGGTAAAGTGGATATCGTGTTTTCCGGTCACAGGGCGTCTGATGGCGAGACCGGCCAGACAGGACCTCAGACTGCTTGGAAGCTGGGCTACACCTTCCTTGGCAATGTCATAGATTATAATGTTGATCTGCAGAGCGGATTTGTGAGGGCAAAGCGTCTGATCTCCCTTCAAGGATTTTATGATATCATTGAAGAGGTTGAGGCGCCCCTTCCGGTTTTCATATCTATCGACCCATCATACAAGGCATTATTTAACACTGTGTCACAGAGGCTAGCGTTTGAGAAATACCAGAAAGAAGCAAAATCCCGGGCAGAAAACTACAAGCAATACCTGAAGGTTCTAAACACGCAGCAGCTGGGTATCGACCCAAAACTAGTTGGGTTGCCCGGCTCACCAACGATTGTCTACAAAGTAGAGCGCATACCAAAGGCAAAGGCTAGTAGAAAAGCCGAAGTTATCGATGGTGCAAACCATGATCAGCTTGCAAGAGTGGCAGCCAATATGTATGAGGCGCTTGGAGGCATGGTGATAAAATGATGATGTCAAAGTACCAGCATCTCTACGTTGTCATAGAACATGAAGACGGAGTGCCAGTGCCTGTCAGCCTTGAGATGCTGGGTGAGGCAAGGCGGCTCATGGATGGCTTTAATAGAAAATATTCCTCTAACGAGAAAGTGGTCGCAGTCGTCCTTGGACACAATGTACGCAAGCTATGTGAAGAACTTATTTTTTATGGCGCTGATGCAGTGATATACGCAGACAGCCCACAACTTAGGTACAGGAGGAACCTTATCGACACCAAGGTGATAAGCCAGATAGCGAGGAGCAGAGAGGTGGCTGCAAAATTCTCTGATACTCTTGAATTTGTAAAGCCACGCTACATGTTTTTTGGCGCAGACAGCATAGGGAGGCACCTATCGTCTACAGTTCTGGCAGAGCTTGAATCAGGACTTGCTTCGGACATTAACAAACTTGTTATCGAGGACTTGGAAATAAAACATGAACATAAGACAAAGGGACAAGCTATAAAGTATGAAAAAACGCTTGAAATGTACAGGCCCGACTTTTCCGGCTTCCTCTGGACCACTATTCTTTGCCTTGATAACCGCAATCCATCTATTGAGCGTGAATACCACCCGCAGGGATGCAGCATAATTCCCGGCGTGTTTGTCCCAATTGAGCCCGACAAATCAAGACGCGGTCAAATAGTAGACTATGTCCCGGAATTTGACGAGCGCGACCTTCAGGTAAGGATACTTGATAGAAAAATAGTGAAAAGTGCAGTCGACTTTGATAGCCACAAGGCTGTAATAAGTTTTGGAAAGGGAGTCAAGGACTCGCCAGAGCAGAACATCAAGCTCTTAGCCCAGCTTGCAAAGGAGATTGAAGCTGAAGTTGGTATTTCGCTTCCAATATCTAAAAAGCCCTTTCCAGTGAGCGATGGGATAAACTCGACCTACATGATACCTGATAGAGTCATAGGAACGAGCGGCCGCAAGGTGGCACCTCTTGTCTATATTGCAGTGGGAATAAGCGGCGCCATGCAACATATTGCAGGCATGAAAGAGTCCGGGTTTATAGTGGCAATCAATCCAGATGAAAACTCGCCGATAAAGGACGAGTGCGACATCTTTATCAGGGGAAGAATGGAGGATGTGATACCGCTCTTGCTTGAAGAACTGAGAAAGCAGAGGCCTACAATAGAGGTAAAGAAATGATATGGAGCACTATGATGTTGCAATAATTGGCGGCGGATCTGCTGGTCTTGCAGCGCTAAAACAGCTGTCAAACTTGAACAAACAAGCAATATTGATTGAGGCAGGCAAGAAGACTGGCAGCAAGAACATTTCCGGTGGCATACTGTATTCCAAAAGGCCCAAACATGGCAAGACGTATAACGTTGAAGATGTTTATCCAGAATTTCTGCAGGATGCCCCTGTTGAGCGCAGGATAACTCAGTATATGCTGCATGCGACCTCTCGCGATAAGGTGTTCACAATGAACCTGACTGCAGCGCACGAATATCAAGCAAACTTTGGCTATTCTGTTCTCCTCAACAAGCTGAATGGATGGTTTGCAAAGCAGGCCAGCGAAAGTGCAGAGCGGCAGGGTGGTGGCATAGTGTCAGGCGTGCATGTTCGCTCGCTGAACTGGCAGGATGAAAAAACAGTAATTGAAACTGATGAGATAGAGCCCTTTGAAGCAAAGGCGGTAATTGCCGCAGACGGCGTCAACTCGGAAGTTGCAGAAATCACTGGTGCTAGGGCAAAATTCACGCCAGAGCAGCTGTACCAAGGTGTAAAAGTCATAGTCAAACTGCCAGAAGAGATAATTGAACAGCGGTTTGGAATTGGGCCCGATGAAGGGGCTGCTCATCTATTTGCCGGCGACGTCACGCTCAACCACATCGGGGGCGGATTTTTGTATACGAACCTCGATACTCTTTCTGTAGGTGCAGTCTACCATTACGACTCTCTTATGGAGAGACCATCAGAACCTTACACCCTGATAAATGCTCTGATAAAGAATCCTCTGGTTGCAGAATTTATCAAAGATCAAATGGCAGTCAAAGAGGAAATAGACAAAGATCTGCCAAAGGAGGAGCAGCTTAGGACACGATTTGCAGTAAGCAAATTGATAAAGACATGGAATGAGCTTCGTGACATCTACTACTCGCGTGCGGTAAGGGAAAAGCTGGTTGAAAGCGGTAAGTACAAATCAGAAGAGGAAATCAGGGCGAGGCTTGATTCTGTGCAGAATGACCTTGTCACAAAATACAAGACAAAATTTGTCACTGATTATGTTGAGCTTGAATATAGTGCCAAGCTGGTGCCTGATGGCAAACGCTGCGCAATGAAAAAGCCATACTACAAGAATATATTGTTTGTAGGCGATGCGGCCGGAAGAGGAGTCTTTATTGGACCCAGAATAGAAGGACTCAACGTCGGCATTGACGATGCAGTAAGGGCGGCAAACGCAGTCGCAAGAGCTATTGATAGAAACAACTTTTCCGCCCAGTACATGGGCGAATCCTACAGTCAGTCAATAGAAGAGAGCCCATACACTCGAGATATGAAGGAGATTGACAAAGACTATCTCAAGATATTCCTTGATGCTGCAAGGGATGTGCCAAAGGATATCATCGGACAACGCTACGGCATGGTGTTTAGGCTAATGTCAAGCGGCACGCTAAGAGGGCTCGCTGTAGGCTTCGCAAACATCCTTGGTTATGACAAGCTGTTACCACTAGTCGAATCCGTTGACACGTATGTCCAGGTGCCAGTAGAACTTGCAGAAAAGACTGGGAGACAGGTTCAGGCAACGTATGAACCTAGAATACCTACGATAGCCCAGCGCATCGCACGGCTAAAGTACGATGATGACAGGATCTCACACATCAAGGTGCTCAATTCAAAGTCAGAATTCATGAAAAAGATGGTGACGCTTTGTCCTACAAGCTGCTACAGTATGGAAGCGGGTGACGTGACGCTCCAGCATGAAGCATGCATCGAGTGTGGCACATGTGCCGAGGAAACAGAGTGGCGCCACCCAAGGGGAGAAAAAGGCGTAGTCTACCAATACGGCTAGCAAGCTAGCTAGATGGGGTTCTTCCACTTTATTGAGCAGCCAATGGAAGGATCAAAATCCTTCTCTATCCTTTCTCCTCTTAGCAGCTTGCGAACGTTATTCTCCATAACCGGTACTGTGGGCCTAGCTTCTGGCTCTAGCGCGTCATTTATCCTACCGTGGAATACTAGCTTTCTGTCGGCATCAAGCAGGAAAGGATCTGGAGTGCATACTGCGCCGTACGCAACTGCGACATCTTGGCTTTCATCTATTAGATACGGAAAATTCAGCTTGTACTCATTGGCAAATATGACCATGTTGTCGAAGCCCTCATCGTTGTAGTTTGGATCATTACTATTGATGCCAATAACCTGAAGTTCAGATGGGTTGAATCTGCTCTGCAAAGCGACAATGTCACCGATCCTTGCCTTGACGTAGGGACAGTGATTGCAAATAAATACAACAAGTGTTGTCTTGCTCTTGTAATCCTGCAGCGAGTGCATCATACTGTCAACACCTTTCAATGTAAAGTCAGGTGCCCTGCTGCCTGTTTTGAGAACTTGGGGTGATGAAGCCGTCTTGACCATGCCAAATATGAAATTTTTAGATATTATATATATCTATACGAACAGCCGCCCCAGCACTGGCATGATAAAAATAATTCTGTCACAAAATAACAATATCAATAGATTATTACGGAAAGTATAGCAATCTTAGCGGTAGAGGCACCAAGGCATCACCCTGAACAACAACAACATTAAGCTCGTACCTATAATCATGCTGGTAGCATCTGCTGCAACGATTGTTGCTATGATTATCCTCTGGGCCCACGGAGTATACTTTTTATTTTTCCTTCTGCCGCTAACTTTCACTTTGCCGTGGTCAGTAAAAAGGCTATGGCGGCTAAAGGCAAGAAAGCACTAGAATGTAGAGAGGGGATCTCCGCTAACAAATGCAAAAGAGTTCTCTGCAAAATCA
>DAINBL010000090.1:0-4419 GCA_036732945.1 Nitrososphaera sp.
TAGTATCAGCAGCAGTCATATTACTACCTTGTAGAGCGCCAGCACCACCTAATGCATTATCGATTAATTCCAAGTACAGCATCGCACCTTGGGTATCATTGTTCTGCAATGCCGTGCGTGCTGATTCTATATGCATCCTTATCTGTGATAACGAGTCATCTCCTCCTTCTCCTCCTGCTCCCCCAGCAGCAGTAGTAGCATTTCCCCCTTGGGGAGTAGCGCCGCCTGTGGCTCCACCTTCAGTGCCGCCGTCGGTCGTTGCGCCACCACCACCCCCACCACCTGTTGTCATACCCTGTTGTTGTGCTGTTGCAGGCTGGTAGCTGCTACTAATGAGGAATAGTCCTGACAGTAATAATGCTGCAGTTACTATGGCCCCTATCATAGGGATAGCAGCTGTTGCTTTGGTTCTATCTTTGTTGTGATTTATTATATTATTTGAATTCATTACAGTCGTTGAATAATAAATATAAAACTTAACTGTTTCAGTATGATCAGAATAGTAGTGTAATTAATAGTAAGTTTTGTTATTGAGATAATATATGGTCCATAAATAACTCAAAAATTCGCCAGGACTGAACGACCATCATCTGCTTAGCTGCAACAAAAGCACTGAGGGAGGCGCCTCGATTGTTGTATTATCAATTAAGGTCAATTTTGTCTTCCATCAGCATAAATGTAAGAAGGAAATGAGGAGTACCATGGCAGAAAAGATGCAGGCGATGGTACTCACAAAGCTTGCACCGATAGAGACGCGTCCACTCAAGCTGATGTCAATTGACAAGCCAACAATAAAGGGTAGGATGGAACTTATCCTTGAAATAGAGGCATGCGGCGTATGCCGGTCAAACCTGCATCTTATTGAAGGCGACTGGAAAAAATATGGCGCGCCTTCGAGCCTGCCAGTAATACCGGGCCACGAAGTCGTGGGCGTTGTCAAAAAGCTGGGTGACGGAGTAAAAAAGGTCAAAGCAGGTGATAGGGTTGGCATCCAGCCGCTCTTTAGCTCCTGCCTCCAATGCGACTATTGTACGTCCGGGCGGGAGAACCTGTGCGAGAGCGCTGAGATAACTGGCGAGACTGTGCAGGGAGGCTATGCTGAATATATCTCTGCATTGGAAGAATTTGTGACTCCAATCCCAGACAACTTTGACTCAGCGCATGCTGCGCCACTTTTCTGCCCCGGCATAACTGCATACAAGGCAGTCAAGGCAAGCGAGCCGGCCGCAGGCAAGACAGTTGGCATCTTTGGAATAGGCGGCGTTGGCCACTTGGCAATCCAGATAGCCAAGATTTATGGCGCAAGAGTCCTAGCCACATCAAGAACGAGAAAACATATCGACTTGTCAAAAAAGGTGGGTGCTGACAATGCCATTGTCTACCAAGATTCGGATGAGCAATTCTTGAAGAACCTGACAGAGGAGGAGGGTCTGCTTGACAGTGCAATTGTCTTTGCGCCATCTGACAGGGTGATAGATGTTGCCATTAGGTCAGTCAAGAAGGCTGGCATTGTTGTTCTAGCCGTACGTGGCAAAGTGGCGGACTTTCCCACATTTGAAGAAAAAATTGTAAAGGGTAGCGTTATTGGCACTAGAAAGGACATGGCTGATTTAGTCAAGATGGCAAGTAGTCCAGGCTTGCAAGTCATTATAGAGAAGCACAGGCTTGCAGAAGCTAATGAAGTACTAGGTAGACTCAAAAAGTCCGAAGTAGAGGCTCGTGCAGTGCTCATCCCCTAGATGTTGCATGTATATGTAAGATGACGAGGCGCCCACCCTTTTGCGCCAAAGGATGCCGGAAGGAACGACGATGGTGGCTACAGGGCAACAGGTCTTGCCCAAGAAATTGCAACTCTATTGATTTTGGTTGATTGCACTAGCGTTATTTGGGACCTCTGTGAGGATGCCTGAATCGTCAAGAACGTAGTTAGCAGCATGAGAGAGCGTATGCAGTTGAGTCAAACATTAAATATATTTATTTTCTCTGTTGTTTCATCTGGTGTCATTTCTACCACGCCTTCATACATGCTGTTTAAAGGGATCTTGTCGGAGATCGACAATCTTATTGTTCCTTATGTATCATTTGTTCTAACCACAACATTGTTGCCCAATGCTCTCTTACTCTCCTTCGAAGCTCTGGGTACTTACCCAAAGCCCAATAGTATGCTTCCTTTGCTAGCTTATCAGCTTCCCTGTTTTGATAACGCTTTACCCATTCAAACCTAATACTATCGGAGTCAAACTTTGACCGTAGCATAACAGCTCTATCATACATTGGGCTCAGTCTTGCAGCCCTTGGACTGTAATCTCTACTCATCAGTTTTCTCGTTATCAATTGACAGTCTCCTCTTACAAGAATTTCATAGTCCTCATTATCATTAGCGTAGCCGTTTTCTATCAGCCATTCCATAGCCTTTATCACACTACCGTATTCAGCAGCATTACTATTAGCTTCAGGAGAAAAAGGCTTAACTGAATTAACTAGGCCATAACCTCTATACGAAGCCATAGAGCTCTCGTTTTTCACTATAAAAGCATAGCATGCTATACCAGCAGGATTTGCTGGTTCACACAAACCATCAAAATTGACAAATAGTTTTTTCCTTGCTGTCATTATTCATCCTCTCCTTAGCAGCTGCTCTCTCTTAATCTCCTCCAATGATGTATCCTGTACTCAATTTAAATACAGAGTCGCAAAAAAATTCAGCCTATCGAAAAGGCCATTTGTGATCTCCAAAAATATATCCTCCCCCTTGGGTAAGATCCTGCGACTCAGTATAGCATAGCAAAAAATACAATCAACTGGCATCTGCTTTTTTCTATTTCAACCGATTGAGGACCATGCTCAAGCAAGATTGAAACATATATCGATGGAGAGAGAACTATATTCCAATTATCCAGTATCAGACCTATTGCAAAGGTTACTCTATCTCTTGGCGCACCTGCACTTTTTTGTTTATTTAACAATTGCCCCGCTTGATAGACACCATGCTATGTTTCTTTGCTGACGACCTCAACTTGTCCTCCATGTAGAGTCATGCTTTTATTTTTCTTCTCAATTGCTTTGATTTCAGTAGATGAGGAGGAGAAACTAAACTTGTACGCATATAGATCTCTACAATCCCCTAGAATTTAGGACTCATTTTTGAAACTTTAGTTGTATGAGACGACACATTCAGCTGGCCCTAAGTTATCTGAATTTGCGTAAGTTTACCAAAATGATCGATCTGTCTGTAAGTCTATCTGCTATCTTCCTCTCTTTCTCTTTTGTCTTGTATCGTAAATTACGGTGTCTTCAATTTTGCGATAAACCAGTATGCCCTGTAGCTCTTTGTCGCAACCACATGTAAGCATCCTAATGTCATGTATATTTCGGTAGCCGCAATTACTACAATGGAATGAATAAAGTTCTATAATCTTCCCTTCTTTTCCTCCGCGAAAGTCATTTCCAACATCTCTTTTTAGTTTATTATAAGCGTCATCTATGTGTGACAGAGTCTATCTAGCATAAATCGTAGTCGGGATCCTTTAACGCTTTTGCTTCTATTGACAACAACAATCGCTTATTACCTGGTTCGATAGCCTATCTACTACACTTTAGCGCAGCAAGACCTCGCCAGTTATCTATCTTATGGATCTAGCAGATCCTAACAGAAGGATGCTGACCTATAGGTGGCAATTCAGCAATATAACTGGCGGCGAATGAAATAAGGGAACTTTCTCATGCATCCTTTAAATCTATAGTATTCTCACGATGTTTGATGAAAACAACTCTTACAGCAGCAGCAGTTGCAGCTTTTGCAATCATTGGCGGAATATTTGGAATAGCAGCTCCGGCACTGGCGCAGACCAATACCCCCGACACTGCAACCCCTGGCATGTCGATGGACATGGGGGGCGGCGACATGATGACTATGATGCGCGAAATGATGGCAAACCACAAGTGGGGTATGATTTCTAGCATCCAGAATAACGAGCAGGGGCAACCCGCGTGGATTGTTGCAGGCCACTGGATGATGGAATTGGCTTCGCAGAATGATACTGCCTCATCTGTCACGACTGGTGGGATCAGCAACATCGCAGGCTTCAATGCAATGCTTCATATGGTAATGCTCAATGGCTCGGCTATGCATAGTCATGAGATATCCAACTTCACACAGGTTGGAGACGCGACCTTTAATGGCGACACCAACTCGACTACAATAACTGGCACAGCTACCATTACTATGCGCGAAGGTCCAGTTCAAGATGTGCAAACGACAATAGAAATAGCACAGGACAAAGTGATAGCGATATCACCTGACCCGGCTGCGCTTGAAAATCACTTCGGAGACACACCTATCTATGGAGTAGTAGTCTCTCCTGAAATGATAGAACAGATGATGATGAGCTATGGAGACATGGGCGGCATGATGAATAG
>DAINBL010000090.1:4519-5615 GCA_036732945.1 Nitrososphaera sp.
GAGACATGGGCGGCATGATGAATAGCAGCGGCGCCATGTAAGCAGGAGAGCCAGCACACGCAGGAACCAATATTTGACAAGATGTGGATGCAATTCCACCCCCTCATTTTTTATGAATTATCAAAAATCTTCCCTTACGAGCTCTCTACCAAAATTTATTTACACGAAGTTTTACTGCCACTCCGATGGTGATGGTTCCCACCTATTGGATATTATTATGTATCTAGTTGCGATGACTTGTAGAAAGGTGAACTAACTAAAGTAGACTGTGTTAGCAGCTAACAGAGTATTACTACTCCCCCTTCTCCCTGAATACCCCGTAATTCTTCTATGTCCGCTAACACAGTCGTCTTTACTTTTTCCCAAGGAGGCGATACTTATGTATTATTGCACTTGAGCAATATTATTTCGTATTCTTCATTGAAAATAATATTACCTAGCATAAATAGTAAGCTTCCGGACCATATTTTTCTTTTTAGATAATTGACGACTACTGTTCCAACTTTCCGCCTACAATTCTGGTATTGCTTGTGCTTAAAACTTGAACTATCAGCCGTCTCACATTCTTCAAAACTAACTATTAGGTAGTGTGTATGTCCCGATATAATATGGCTAACAGAGCAAGATTGTAGACGCCAGAGCTATCCATGGCACAAATGTATTGCTAGATAAACAGGTCAGCCAAATAGCCTATTTCCATTGCTTCATCTGGCATTTTTCTTTTCCTCTTCTTTCCAAGCTGCATATCCGCCGTCGATAGTCACAGCAGTAAACCCTTTCTTGTTAAGTTCATCAGCACCAATATTGCCTCTGTATCCTCCACTGCAGTAGGTGCAAATCGTCTTTCCTTTCAGGTCATCTAATTCGCCCTGTCTCCCTTTTCTTATTAGCTGTCCAAGCGGGATGTTGACAGCTCCTTCAATCGTATCATCTTCCGCTATTTCATCTGCTTCCCTCACATCTATGAGCACAAAATCGTCCTTCTTTTCTGCGAGACCTCTTGCGGTTATTTTATCTGCCATGAGATAATCTGATATCAAATAATGTGTTTTTGTTATTTGAATCCTTTTGATGCAGCAGTTTGTGAGTATTTTCT
>DAINBL010000091.1:0-5579 GCA_036732945.1 Nitrososphaera sp.
TTTTATATCTTCTTCTTTAAGCCATAATCCATTGTCGGAGAAAGATTTGGAGTCTCTTGGGTGGGATGATCTCATTGCGCAAAAGCGCCAGCTTACAAGCGAACTCAAAGAGCTGTCGGACAAGATCATTGACATTGACAAGAACCAATTCCGCTCGATAGGTAACACTATCAAAGAGCAGAGAAGTATTCTCGATGCTCACACTGAGAGGCTGAAGCAGATAAAATCCGAAGTAGATAGTCATAACTCCCAGCTTTCCTCGGTGAGCGAAAAGTTATCACAGTCAAAGAACTTTCTTTCGGTGATGGAGGCTCGGCTTCCTCCAGAAAAGGAGGAGGATTTACAGACTATGGTGCAAAAGAATCAGGCTATTATTGATGCAAAAGATTACAAGAGCGAACGTGAAAAGAATGAGATTCTCTCCCGGATAAAAGACGCTGCCATGAAATTAGAGGCGTCTAAGGCTACACGTATAATAAGAGAGCAGTTCTCCCAACTGACTCAGGAATCTGCAAATATCAACAACGCAATAAAGCAGCTAATAGAAGAGCGCAATGTGCTTCGAAGCAAGATATCTAACATAAATGTCGCGCTGGACAACTTGTATGAGTCAAAAAGAAGGTTAGCCTCAGAGCATCAATCTTATCTCACAAGATACGACGGCATCGCAAAGCAGTTTGATGCAATTAATGCACGACTTGATTCAATGTCCGAGATGAGGCGCAAGCAGAGAAAAGAGTATGGCTATGTAGAGCACAGAGACGCACTTTTCAAAGTAAAGGAAGAAGCAAAGAAAAAGCTGCAGGCAGGATCGAAGCTTAGCTTTGAAGAGTTGAGGCTTCTATACGGTGAAAAAGACTAATACGATTTGCTCGACAGGTACTAGACACATATAGATTGTAAAATGGCGATAAATGATTTTGCCTTTGCTTGTTCTGTTGATGGCTCAATAGTGGGTTATTTTACATACCATAACAGGACTATGTTAATTGTGCAGTCGGAGCAGGAAGCAAAGGCAGGGATCAACAACTTTCTCAGAATCGCAGAACCTTTCATGGAGCCTCTCATTTCTCACGAATCAATTCATGTAATCATAAAAAAGCTGGAGGGCGCTGAAGCATCAGATTCACTCGACGAAGTGGAAGTCGTCGTAGAACGGGGTGGAGTAAAACTACAGGTACCGCTAAATTTTATACACTATTCCCATGACAATTCGGGAATAGTCCTCCCATTTTAAGAAAAAAATTTGGTGCCCGGATAGTCGCGCTTTATTTTATATCGTCGGAGACTTCGCGCTGGCTTATTGCCATCTCATCGACTCGAATTGTTATCTTATACCACTTGTCGTTGTGTTTGAAAATGTGCGCAGAGGTCTTTTTGTTACCTGCAGAGCCGTATCCTCCGACACGCTCGCTCAGCCTGGATCGCAGCTTGTCAACTTGATACTGCGCTATCATCAAGTTTCCTGTTATGTTCTCTAGCTCTAGATCCCGCTCTTCATCTATGTCAGGAACCTGGGGGTTATTCTTCCTAGTCTGCATTCTCAATGTACATCCTGTTTCCTACACTGTAGTGTACCTCATCAATGTAGTACGCAGCGTCGACTACTGGTGACGACAGGTTTGCACCACATACCGGCACTCCCTCAATTTGCTCTTCTTCCTCTTCACCGATTAGAAGACTCATTTGAGTATTACTCAAACACATCGAATAATAACGGATAGTATGAATGTACTCTAAGACCTAATTAAAGACTACTTTCAGTTAAACTCATCTGTTATAAGGGCAAATAGCTACAAATAATCTGTCATCTTTGTATTAGCTGTTTCTTTTATCAGCTTTGATAACTTTTTCCTTTCTAACAACGGGGGCCTGATATCAGTTATCATTTGTAAAAATTCCAATTCTGGTTCAGTCATGCCTAGATTCTCAAAATAGATCTGATTGAAGATGATTTTTTGAAGTATGCGCTCTAGCGCGACGAGGCGCGTGTAAGCTTTACTGCCAGGACTAGTACTATTCCCCTCAAGCGCCTTAGCAAGGATAGTCTTTTTAAGATTAAGCACGCCGCTTGAGATTAGACGATCAAACCTTGAAACTACTTCGAAGCGGTCATCTATGCCAGTATAGCATATTAGAGTCGTTGGCAAGAACTTACCAAGCCCTCGGGCGAGTTTTGAATGGTTCTTGTCAAGGACCAATATAGATAGCCCAAACGCCAATATTGCATCTATTATCTGATTTGGCAGACGCTCATCTAATACGTCATCATCTGACTTGACTTCTACAGGATAAAATCGGATGCAGTCTATTCTGCATTTTTCATGGAGAGCGAAGTGTTTTAGCAACTGGGTTCGTACCAGCATGTTGTCATAGTTACCAAAGTCATGTCTGTCAGGTTCCTTTGTCACTGCTGCGATCAAAAGGTCGAAGCTGCGGCAATGGGCCTCTTGAACTATCCTTATTTCAGATGTCGGTATTAGGGTATTGTTCTTGACATGATTTGCTCTAAGCGAGCTACAAAATAGCGATTTGAGCTCTCTCTCATTCATTGCATATAGTTTTTTGCAGCCTGTGTTAATGTATTTTGTCCTACTTCTTTTTGCAGGCATTTTTCATTGACCTTGCAAATTTCTGCAAATTAGGCAGTAGCATCTTATTACCTGATGGATCCGATATCTTGTTGATGATCGCACTGCCTACGATGATTGCCTCTGCGCCGGCAGCTATCATAGATTTGGCTTGAGCTGGCCTGCTTATTCCAAAGCCTACTGCCACAGGGACCTTGACTCCAGCAACCTGCTTAACTGCTCTGATCGAATTGAGAGTGTATTTCTGAAAAGAATTGCGTGCACCAGTTATGCCATAAACTGACACAACGTATAGGAAGCCGGAGGTACTGGCAACCAGTTTGAGCAGCCTTGCCTTGGGTGTATTTGGTGATACAAGGAAAACGGTCGCAAGGTTAAGCTTTGAAGCCGTCGACGAATATGTGTCTCCCTCCTCAACCGGCATGTCTGGTAAGATAAACCCGTCGAGTCCACATCGCTTGGACTGTGCCATGAATTTTTCCATGCCCGCCCGGACAAGGATGTTTGAATAGGTCATTGCAACCAAAGGAAGGCTTGGATGCTGCTTTCTGACACTTCTTACAAGCTGGAGAGCCTTATCAGGTGTCATGCCTTTGCTTAGCGCCATGTTTGATGCTGCTTGTATAGTAGGCCCGTCTGCTAGGGGGTCTGAAAAAGGTATGCCGATTTCGATAATGTCGGCGCCACCTTTCACCAAGGCGTTGATTATCTGCTTTGAAGTTCTAGTGTCAGGGTATCCGGCAACTACATAGCAAATAAGAGCACCTTCTCTTTTTTTTGCCAGCTCAGAGAATTTTTCAGAGATTCTATTTTGCATGCTTCGTCTTTTTCTTTCTATTCTTCTTACTCTTGTCGAGATAATCTTGAACTATTTCCACGTCCTTGTCTCCTCTGCCAGAAAGAGTGACTACTATAATGTCGTCCTTATTCATTTTCTCGGCTAGCTTCATTGCATACGAAATTGCGTGTGATGGTTCCAAAGCAGGTATTATCCCTTCAGATCTTGACAGTGTAAGGAATCCTTCTATAGCCTCACGGTCTGTCGAAGTAGCATATTTCGCTCGTTTTAGCTCTTTGAGCATTGCATGCTCTGGTCCGACACCAGGATAGTCAAGGCCAGCAGATATACTGTGGGTCTCAACGACTTGTCCGCACCCATCCTGCAACAGAGAGGTGAACATGCCGTGCAAGATACCTTCCGAGCCAGCGGTAAGACTGGCAGCGTGTTTGCCTGATTTGATTCCCTTGCCCCCTGCTTCTATGCCGTACAGTATCACATCACTGTTATCAAGGAAAGGATAGAACGAGCCTATTGCGTTGCTTCCCCCACCAACACATGCAACAAGAGCGTTGGGCATAGTGCCTTCGATTTCCCAAATCTGCTGTTTTATTTCTCGTCCAATCACACTCTGAAAGTCCCTCACCATCATTGGGTAGGGGTGAGGACCTACCACCGAGCCAATAAGGTAGTAGGTCGTTTTGACGTTGGCTATCCAGTCACGGATAGCCTCGTTTATTGCGTCTTTTAGAGTCTTGCTCCCAGACTGGACAGGATAAACCTTTGCTCCTAAAAGTTTCATTCTAAAGACGTTCAGCTTTTGTCGCTCAAAGTCCTTAGCTCCCATGAATATTTCTGCAGAAAGGCCGAGCACTGCACACGCTATGGCTGTGCCGACACCGTGTTGGCCAGCACCAGTTTCAGCAATTATCCTTTTTTTGCCCATCTTTTTTGCTAGCAGCGCCTGCCCAAGCGTGTTGTTGGTCTTGTGGGCTCCGCCATGCAAAAGATCTTCTCGCTTTAAGTATATCTTGGCGCCGCCTACGTGTTTTGTTAGGTTCTTCGCAAAGTAAAGTGGAGTGGGCCTGCCAGCGTATTCAGTTAGATAATAAGAAAGATCATTCTGGAAGTCAGAATCATTCTTGTATTTCTCATAGGCGGATTCGAGCTCCTCGATTGCCGGAGTTAAGGTCTCCGGTATGTATTTACCGCCATACTTTCCAAATTTGCCGCCTACGGGATAGCTGCCTAACAAAGATGAATCTTGTAGTATTGAAGGGGGTATTTTAAGGGATATGTATAGTTCTATAACGCATAATACAAGTCCGAGATCTTGGCACCAATATCGGTTGCCTGCATTACACTTGTTCCCACTAGAAAGGCATCTGCCCCTGCACTCCTTAGGTGTCGTATGTCTTCTGGATCGTTGATGCCGCTTTCGCTTATTATCGTGCTCTTGGCCTTGCTATACCTTTTCAGTAACTTCTCCGTGTTTGTGATATCTACATGGAAGTTGTCAAGGTCGCGGTTGTTGATGCCGATTAAATCGTATTTTGATTTAAGTACTTCTTCAAACTCTTGCTCGGTATGAACTTCAACTATCACCTCGAGGCCTCTTTTTTTTGCGTGTTCTGAAAGTTTATCCATGTCGTCTTCCGCAAGGTTGCGGTCAAAGACGGTTTTGATAAGCAGTACACAATCTGCACCTGCTTTCTTGCCTGCATCTATTTGAACCGTGCTGACAATAATGTCTTTCATTAGTACGGGAACCCTCATCAGTGCCTTTCTAATGGTCGCCAAATATTCAATTGAACCATTGAATAAGGAAGGTTGTGTCAGCACTGATATTCCAATTGCCCCTGAGTCTACCATTATCTTTGCAATCTCTGCCGGCTCTGTCTTGCTCCTTATCTTTCCTTGGGAAGGCGAGGAAAACTTTATCTCAGTAATGAGTGGAGCGTGAGCACATAATCTGATAGTTTTTTTAAGGCTTATTCCATCATGGGAGAATGATTGCTTTATTTCATAGGCACCATGATCTATAGCGTTGTATGAGTTATCGACTAAACGTTTTAGGTTAAAGTCGGTCCTAGCAAATTTACTCATATACATAAATCCGGGGCAACGGTCCTAACATTCACACTTATTAGTAGTTCCTAGTGCGCATGTGGCGGAGGTGCACTACCTTTAGACAAGGCTTCATTGAATGT
>DAINBL010000092.1:0-5571 GCA_036732945.1 Nitrososphaera sp.
TTGTTCCATTTAGGGCTAGATAATAAGATACTGGTCGCGTATAGCTTTTTATCCACATTTGATGCTTCTTAGAAACTTAGAACACTTCAGGGTTCCCGGGTCTTCCTCAGAAGTACTAAACTGGCTTACATTAGGATAGTTGACGGCGTGTTTCTAGACATAGCAGGGAATGTGGGCCCAAGGGGCTGCATGCTGATATCGGTTCTTTGAAAAGGTTCAGAATTCATAGACCTCTGGCTAGCTAAAAACTTTTTAGCTAGTAAGCGCTAGGAGAGGGACTCAACGACTCGTATTTCAGAATTATAATGACTAAATATGATGCTATACCACCGTGCCTATGGTTAATGAAGTAACAAATCCTACAACCAGCCTTAGAGAAGTATCTGGCTGGACCGACATTATCAATGAATCTGTGCACACAAGCGACGATCAGGACATTGGTGATGTTGAGGCAGTAAATAGAGATTTTATTGTAGTTAAGAGAGGATTTGTAAATGTCCATCGGTACTATATACCAATAAGTAGGGTGCAAGGATGGGACGGCAATGTGCTCTGGCTGAGCATTTCTGAAGAAACAGTCAAGGCAAACTATGAAAGGGATGCAACACCTGATCCATCGACATATTATGTAAAAGGCGAAGAGGACGAATATACTGGTACTCAGTGGAAAGAATTTGCAAGGATAGAGCCAAGGTATAAAGCTCCTACATATTCCATAGCACCAAGAAGGGCAGAAGAACCGCTAATCTACAGATGTGTGTTATGCGATACTACATTTAGGACAGATGAAGAGTTTAGCAGGCATGCCGCAGCCCACTAAGATCAGCTGCTGTAGCAGAATTCTATTTTTCCCTTTTACCTTTCCCTCACTGACTTCCAGAAAATCTCTCTTCTATTGTCTGGCCCTTCAATCTGTGCTATTAACCCGTAAGCTCCATTGATGTCTATTGTGCCGCAGATACTACGAGCCCTTGGGAGTATAAAGAATACTAATAGAAACCGTGTAAAGGTCGATAGATTCCAGGAACCCCTAATTGTTCAAAGGGCGGGGGGAACCAGGCTCGCATCTTCGTCTAGTTTATTGCATCAGATGTGATGACCATTTAGCATACATTAAAGTAGACCAAGATAGAGGCTCAGTTATATCCGTTAACTACTGCTGTCCTGCATATTTTAATCGTGTTGCTATCGCTTGAAGTGTATTTTTGATTCTCAAGTGATACAAATGAAAAAGATGGCCATTATAAGATGCTAAAAATTAGGTGATGTATAATACCAAACGGTTCATGCTAATAAGCTTCTTTGCAATTACAATAATTTGGCTATTAAATTTTTAAATTGTATGAAGAAGAATAAAAAATGATGGACGCGACAACCAGTGGCAGCGATGCTATCCCTTTTGATAGCATATGCACATGCAAGACATGTAGCCACAGTCAGGCGGTGGACTGCATAAACGCTGGTTGCAATTGCTGCAAGGGAAGCAACCATTCGATGGTCATGGATGGGATAGAAGGCTTTCTGCCCGAAGAAAAGGATCGGAAAATGAGGTGAAAGAAAAATTGCCAGATCGCAATGAACAGCCTATCCAAATTCCCGTCGGTTCAATGTCGCTTTCAGGCGACTTGAATATCCCTGATGGTGCACAAGGAGTAGTATTATTTGCCCATGGAAGTGGAAGCGGCCGCCACAGCCCAAGGAATAGATATGTTGCTAAAGTATTACAGGAAGCCGGTCTTAGTACTTTACTTTTTGACCTGCTTACAGAGGATGAAGAACTTATAGATGACCAAACCCGACATCTTCGATTTGATATTGGACTGCTGGCTGATAGGCTTGTAATGGCAACGGACTGGCTGCTTCCGCGGTTTGATGTTTCTAATAGGAATGATATTCCCGGTATTGCCTACTTTGGAGCCAGTACAGGAGCCGCAGCTGCGCTCGTAGCCGCTGCAAAAAGGGCAGATGTTGTCAAGGCAGTAGTTTCACGAGGTGGCCGTCCTGATCTAGCAGGGGAGTATCTGGGTCAGGTTAGAGCGCCTACTCTTCTTCTAGTCGGAGGTAATGACGAGCCGGTAATAGGATTGAACCAAGAAGCATATGACAAACTAAGACTGCTCAAAAATGATGAGAAAAAGCTTACAATAATCCCGGGAGCAACCCATCTATTTGAAGAACCAGGCAAACTAGAGCAGGTGGCTAAGCTTGCAGGCGGATGGTTTTCGTGCTTTCTCAAACACCATACAAGGTAAGAAATCGGCTGATGACGGTAAAAAGAGATGGAAAACTATGACTCACAGGCTTGAAAATTTCAGATATCGACCCATTGCTAGAAAATATTGGCGATGCCAGATGGAGCTTGTTTTCTAAATGCAAGGAGGGCAGAGACCTTGCAGGTCCCGGAGCCACACATCGCTACTCAGGTAGAAGAGCAAATGAACGAGATTAATCGCAGACTGGAAGCATACACGGGATGCATGCAATTTTGAAATTTGTACTAAACTTGTGACGTTGGCTTTGGAACTGCTCTAAATTCTAATCCATTTTGCACTTCTATCGGAGTTTTGTCATCTACTCCGTGATAGTCGTTAGGACTATTGCCGGTCTTTAAGTAAAGATTGTACTGTTCAGGAATAAATCCTGCTGTCTCAAGTATCTGTCTCGAAGTTAGAAAATCCTCCTCGACAGGTATTCCTCTGCCATTTACATAAATCATCTTTTCCCTTTCAAGTTTGGATGCAGGCTCAGACAACTTTTTTTACCTCCATTTGCATTTTAATGTTCTCTGTGTTATTAATAAAAAGTTCAGAAGCAAAATTATGTATGAGCAACTTAGTCTAGTAGGCGATTAATTCATCATTTAATCTTTACCACTAGGCTCTCTATGCTGCTGGCAAGTAGTCTTGCTGCAGGTGAGTCTCCTTATTAAGCTGTTAAAGCTGCTCTCTGTTAAAAATTTTTTGTCGCACAGCTGACATATGTAGTTCCTTTATCAGCTCGGGCTCCCGTAGTTGTAGATATGCCAGATTGGATCAGTACAGCATACAGCAATTGAGCAGGAATCTTATATGTATTCCAACAGTGTCAAATTTTTTCAGTCGAGAAGTTTAATGACTGGTACTTACATGCTGGCTCAGCTCATCTTCTGTATCAAATGCTGTTCGGCACAGTTCGCAAAGGTGTACACGGAAGTTTTCAGGAGTTGTATTCTTTGTTGTGTATACAGGTCTTGAATACTTTGGCAAGATTACCTCCACTTCAGGATAAATAGCAGCGTATCCAGGAAAATCCTTTACATAATATCGCGTAGGGTCAGGGTATGCGTCCCTCTCATAATTTCTTTTAACATACTCTTCTGGCACCTTTAGCCACAAGACACTGCCATCCCAGCCTTCAACCTTTCCTATGGGAACGTAATAATAATGAACATTAACGATTCCTCTTTTAACTACAATAAAGTCGCGACTGACTGCGTCAACGTCTCCAATATCAACATCATCGCTTGTATGAACTGATTCATTGATGAGATCAATCCAGCTTAGCTTCTTTTCTTCCCTTTTTGTTGCAGGTTTGTCAGCTATTGCCATATGGCATCTTACAACAACGCGCGCTGTATGATATTTAGCAACTTCAAATCCTTTCTGCCTTCCTAGCTCCATTAGGACTTGTATATAGAGGCAGTCTTGTCATTCCTCTTCTCTATATAACAGGGTAGACAGCGGTATCCTGAAGCATACTCTTCATCCTCCTCCCACTATAGCACCTGACCTACCGACTTTTCTACATCGGCCATGTTTTGGTATTCTCTGTCAGGAAGACTCTCTATTACACTTATGATGCGTTGAGGATCTGCAACTTCTACGTCTGTCATATGTTTTTGCGCATAATCACTGAGTTCACCTTTATTCTTTGGAAAGTCTACTCCTGAAAGAACTTTGGCAACTGCAGCGGCTGAAACTGATGATGTGGCTGCCGCCCTTCCGCCCTTTGTGCCTGGCGCTTGTGTCTTGGAGACCTCTTCTGCGCTTCTAATTCCTTGCTTCTGCTTGACCTCACCTAAGGCTATTGCAACGTCTGCCGAGTCTCTATACTCTCTAGTTGGGAGAGACTTGATTATGTTCATCAGCTCTTCATTTGACACCCTTCCTGAAGCATAGTTGACAAGCTCCTCCTTTGTCCTTGGATACTGTATTCCAGACAATGCCTTTTCAATGTCTGCAGCAGACGGTGCCGTTTCTGGGTGTGAAGTAGCCATGTGTCTTTCAAAGCGAGACTTTTGCTCAAAACCGTCGCCACATACTTTACATGTAAACTGAGCCATAGTTCTTCTTTACCTCACTTCTGCAACAGCCTTCTCTACATCAGCCATATTGCTGTAGGTTCTCTCTGGAAGCTCTCTAATTACTTGGATTACTTCTTCCGCGGCCTCGACTTTTGCTTTGTTAGCTTCTGCATGGCCTATCAGCTCATTCTTTCTCTTCGGAAAATCGACACCCGAAAGTAGCTTTGCTATCGCTGCCGCTGAAGGTGCTCTTGTTGCAGCTGCTTTTCCACCAACTTTGCCACCTCTACCAGGCGCCTCTTCTCTCGATAGCTGTTTGACTTCTGCTGCCATTGGTTGCTGCTCGCCTTTGCCAGGAAATTCACCCTTTAGTAGCGGTTTTAATGGTACTTGATCTTTTCTTATCTTTAGCTCTCTGAATAGCTCTGCAGTATTTGCCGTTTCTTTCTCTTCATTTAGGTCTATACCAAGCTCCTCCTCAACATCTTTTTTTCTAGCCCCTATTAACAAAAGTTGAGTATTCTCGTAATCTAGCAACTTTGGGTCTTCGATATTGATCCATCGTCTGTCTCCAAACTCCTTCTTCAAACTTTCAGGATATTGGGGTGTTCTTTTCTCAAAAGCTTTGAATCCGGGGATTTGGATATCAGGATTCTTGACCGACATTATGTAACTGGCTTCTTTCTTTATTTCAAATTCTCTCTGGATTGGACCTGGTACCTCTGGCAGTTCCAATGCATAAGCAAACTCTGTATGGTTGTCGTGCTTTACAATAGAGTATTTGCCTTCGCCAGCTGGCGCAGCTGCTGCAACTCTTCTCTTGCCTTTTGTCTCTGTTTCATATTCAGCTGCGAGAAGCTCCTTGCGTATGTCCTCCGGATTATTTGTGGTAAGAGTGTTGAGCGCCCAGTTTCTTTCTTCCGACGTGGACTTGCCCTCAACGATCTCTGGCAGCTTTTTTCTACCCAATATAAACAGCCTGTATTTACGATCTTTTTCTTCAAGTGCTGTAACCATGTAAAAACGCTGGACATCTTCGGTGCTGCTTACCTCCTCTGTTCCAACCTTTGGTCTATAGAAGAAAAATATATCTCCTTGCTCCACAATTTGAGACGCATCTTCTCTAGACATGATATAGTGTGGCAGATATCTAAGATATTCATTTTGAATGGTAATACCATTAGATAGATTCAGAAAACAATAGAAAAAAATTTAGGCAGCAATACTACTACCCTTTTTGCTGTCGTTATGGTCAATTTTCTTATGTTCCTCTAAATCCAATTGACTTG
>DAINBL010000093.1:0-5570 GCA_036732945.1 Nitrososphaera sp.
GATCAATGGAGTAGATCCAACAATGAACCTGGCAATGTTTGATCGAATTGTTTTCAATAGGGAATAGCCAAAGCTTTCAAATTGGCGTCAAAGATAGTTTTATAGATAAAGGCAGAGTAGCTAATAGCATTACATAAAAAATTGGGTAGTCTTTTCTATCTATTGTTAGGGATGGTTAGAACCAAGCTCTTATATTTACAGCCACAAAATCTGATAATGTAACTTGCTAAAAAAGCATGAACGAAATCCGTTCTGCTATATCTGCAACCTTTTCTTCACACCCGGGTATCTGCCAGTTCATCTCAGAGCTGATCACACAAAGGAAGAATTGGCGGCTCATTTGCTGATGGCATACTTTGATGAATGGCGTGAGCAAGAAGAGGCGATTGAGAAAGCAACAGAAACCTCCCGATGAGTCCCATAAGTTTTTTAGAAGTGGTCACGCTAGAGCACCGTGTGCTATGGGCTTTGAGTCTGACTCATCAGAATTTGAAAGGATATCAACCAAAAAACTAGCGATCTTATTTGGTCTTCTATTCCTTGGGGCATTCATGGTGATACAGATGGTACAAGGGTTTCCTCTTGCTGACCTCTTATTTAGGCAGACTACAACTGAACAGGTCAATGTATCCCTAAAGCAAGAAGATGTATGCGTGGTAGAGCCGGCCGACGGTCAACCAAAAAGCATACAGAATTGTCCTTATAACGTAGGCGACACGCTAATTGTCACCTATTATGAAGGGTCAACCAATGTGGAATCTCACAGACGCAATGAGTAAATTATTATCGTTGTTGCATACAACAATTAGCGTGTTAGTAAGTCTAAAGCTACCTTAAGGTTTTGCTCGTCTCCCCTTATTTTATCAATTGGGGTCTCCATTATTATAGGCAAGGTCCTAATTTGAGGGTTATTGAGGAATGCCGCCATACCTTCAATGCCTATGGATCCAAGCCCGATATGCTCATGCCTGTCCAAGTTTGAACCTAATCCGCCTTTTGCGTCATTAAGGTGTACGACCTTCAATTCTTTCAAGCCCACGATATCTTTGAATTTTTCAAATATCTTATCTACGTCCTCCTTTGTGCGTAGGTCATAACCAGAGGAAAAAAGATGACAGGTATCGATGCAGACCCCAAATTGCTTTGAGCTATCAAGCCTATCGAGGATAAAGCGCAGCTCTTCAAGTGTGCCACCAATGCTATTCTTCGCGCCCGCGTTATTTTCTAAGAGAACCACTACTGCACTTGCGCTTTTGCTTTGAGCGTTCGCGGTAGTTATGGCATTTACCAGCTGATCGATGCCATTATTTGATCCCCTGCCCATGTGGCTTCCAAGATGAATCACTAGATACGATATTCCAAGGGCCTTGCATCTTTGTAGCTCTTCTGTAAGGGTCTTTACTGATTTTCCATATAACTCTCCTTGAGGTCCTGACAAGTTCGGCAGATACGGCATATGGACAACTACTGATGCTTTTTCAATGCCGCTTGCAGAAAGCCTGCTCTTGAACAACTCTACCTCATCCTGAGGAAGGGGTTTTGCAGCCCAGCCGCGGGGGTTTCGAGTGAATATTTGAAATGCAGTACAGCCTAGCTTTTTTGCATTGTTGACAGAATTTGATATCCCGCCTGCTATGGAGACATGAAAACCGACCCTTATATCCATCGTTTCGATATGAAAGATAATTTTTCTTACTTTAACTTATTGTAATGGAGTTTTTATGGTAGAACAGCTACTATGTTATTGTCGAACTTGTCTTCTATAGAAATGGCCGGTAGCGATCTAGCCAAGTATCCGTTTTTGAATGAAGCTGGTGAATACCTGCGCGAGTCCAGCTTTGGCTGGGAGGAGCTTGATAGGACCGATATGAAGCATATTATCGACCGCGCTGCCGAGCGCATCGAGATCGAGGTCAATGGTAAGATATACGATAACCTAGAGAGATATGAAATTGAAATCCTTACATTCATCATTTCTCTGGTGATCGTCAAGTCAATTGGCATCGATCAAGTACTGAGAAAGTTCGCGCTCGCGGAAGCGAGAAGGGCAGAGAAGTTCCTCACAGAGGATCTAAGAAAACAGAGCGAAATTAAGAGACGTTCTATCTTTACCAAAATCTTTGAAGATTTGTTCAAATTGAAAATTGTCATTTCAGAGGATCAGCGTCTATTCAAGGTCCGAGTTGTTGATTATCTTGCAAGAGCTTCTCATTTCCACGAACAAGAATGGAAACTGATCAACAGACTTGTCAACAATGGCTATGTTTATCTCGACGCTGATGAGACCGTCAGACTCATTAGAAATGAGCTCGCCGTGCTCATTTATGATAAAGTCAAATCAATGACTCTACCTACTCTGCCACAGGGCATAAAATCAACAGCTGACCCACTACGGGTAAAACTCTTATCACGTTATGAGCGGCGCGCCGCAGCAGCAGTAAGAGAATATCCGCCATGCATAAAGCATGCACTTGAAGTGATGAATAGAGGTGATAACTTGCCCCACTCAGCGCGCGTAATGCTCGCCACATACATGCTGGCTATAGGCAAGCCGGTGGATGAAATCGTCTTGATGTTTGAAAATGCTCCTGATTTTAACGAAAAGATAACCCGATACCAAGTGGAGCACCTAGCCGGCATGAAAGGAAGCCATACCAAATACTCTGTTCCTTCATGCGAAAAACTACGGAACGAAAATCTTTGCTTTGCAACTGCTGAATGTGACGGCTTAATAAATCCAATTCAGTTTGGCAGGAAGAAGAAATGAGAGAGAATCTCTTTGACACAAAGACTACATCAGCCATAAAAAAAGCGTTCCGTGAATATTACTTCAACCAATCAAAGGCAATTGAAAAGCCTCTCAAAATGGAGCAACGCGAGTTTGGTTATATGCAATTCGGACAAGCAGGCATGCTTAGACATCTATCATTCAAAAGCATGAAGGAGCTTGATGCTATGCTTGTCAGAGAAGCTCCTTCTGATGTCTATTGCTCAAATGGATACTACCGATTTCCAACACAACAACCTATGCAGGAGAAACAGTGGCTCGGGGCAGACGTGATCTTTGATATTGACGGTAAAGATCTTGGCCTGCCGTGTGTTCCATCGCATTCGTATTTGGTCTGCATAAACTGTGGCTATGCGTCTCCTCCTCATGAACAGGACGAAGAGGAGAAATCATATTCTTGTCCATCCTGCAGCTCCAAAAAGGCAGATCATGTTTCCATTCCTTGCAGCAAGTGCATAGATGCCTCAAAAAAGGAGGCTAAACGTTTGATGGAATTTTTGTTGGCAGACATTGGCCTAGAGCGTAGTAATATTCACATTTACTTTTCCGGTAACAATGGCTTTCATGTACACATAAATGATGATGCATGCATCATCCTCGATCCACAGGCTCGCTCCGACCTTGTGGGCTATCTGTCGGGAACAGGCTTCATGTTGGAAAGTGTTGGAGTAAGAAAGACCAATACAGAGGACTTGTTTTTCATAAAATTCCCAAGAAGTGGACTTGCATACGGCTGGAGAAGAAGAATTGCAGAGAAGCTCAAGATCGACATGACATCAGCAATCAAACTCAAGAACATTGTCAACCAAAATGGTGGTTATAATGCATTCAAAGTCGAACTTGAGAGATTGGTTAGGGGTATGGGAGTCCGAATAGATCCACAAGTTACAACTGATGTTCACAGGGTGTTTAGGATGCCTGGCACGCTCAATAGCAAGAGTGGGCTGTCAAAGACAAAATCCGGCGATCTCCAATCTTTTGACCCCTTTGTCGACGCGTGCCTTCTTGGCGATGGCAAAGTAAGCGTCAGGGTTAAGACTCCAGTCAAATTGAAACTAAAGAAGAACTCGTTCAACATTTCAAAAGAATCAGCTGAGATGCCTGCATATGCAGCAGTTTATCTTATGTGCAAGGGGCTAGCAGAAGCAAACTAGCCCATTGGCTCAATAGATCTACGAAAAAACCTTATGATGATAAACGATACAAGCTCATTAACGAAATGCTGAAAAGGATGGAAGATGTACCTCCATTAATTTTGGCATCGATCTCGAAGAATACCGAGATATTATAGAGCTATTATATCTCAATAGAGGTAGATAACCAGATTGGCAGTGCTAGTAGTCGACAACCTATCCCCGTTTACAGTAGACATACTGTCCTGTCTTGATCAATTACATAATCCATATATTCACAAGAGATTCTCTGAAGTTTCTAATGCTGATCTTGCCCAATGCGATAAGGTCATACTGTCGGGCAGGCGCAGACACAGCCAGGAGATAAATGCAGCAAATTCTAGAATTACCAGATACTGCTACAATCACGATCAGTCGCTCCTCGGTATCTGTTATGGAGCGGAAATAATAGCGCTTACGCTTGGAGGCTCAATACGCAAAATGCCAACTCATCTTCATGGGATGACCGAAGTGTCGCTTTCAAATGCAAATCCACTAACTGAAGAGAAAAAGACCATCTTGGTATACGAGAGTCATAGATATTGCATTGCGAGGCTGCCTCCAAATTTCAAGTCACTAGCAAGCTCCAAGTACTGCGAGCATGAAATATTCGCCAGTGAAGGCAAGATTTATGGTACGCAGTTCCACCCGGAAAAGAGCGCGCATGACGGCCTAGCTCTTCTGAAAAATTTTCTAACGACATAAGAAGAATTTTATTTGCTTGCAAGGCACAGAAGTACAGACTTGGAATCCCAACCAGAGCATTTCATCAGCTTGCCTCTCGTAAGCAAGAACGAAGACAATGTAGATCTACCACTTGTAGTCAATGTTGTCATCAAATACTGGGGTCAAGAGATCTCTCCGACCATATCTGGTGCAGCAAGCGATAAAGGAGGCGCAATGATTCATGGTATCGAGCTTGCAGAAACACTCGGTTTTGAATCACACATTTACAAAAGCTCGATGAAGGATCTGAAAAAACGAATCGATCAAGGCATACCACCTATAGTTATAATCCCGGGCATACAGACAACTGTGCAGCATGCAATCGTCGTAGCAGGCTACAATACCGAGGAGCGCAGGATACTTAGCTATGTCCCAGAGCCCGAGACAGTAGGTGCAATTCCGGAGTCAAAGTTTGAGCAGGATTGGGAACAAGATGACATGATTGCCATTATCATGATTCCTACAGATATGAAGGACCTGCTAAAGAATGAAAACCTCAAGTTTGCCAAATCCAACAGGATCTGTTTTCAGGCCGAAGGATTGAGACAACATGGAAAAGTTAAAGAGGCCATCGAAAGTTTGCAAAAAGCTATAGAAATCGACTCAGACAACGCGCAAGCATGGAGTCTTCTTGGTGGCATATATAATGAGGCAAATTCTGATAAGGCTGTCATTTGCTACGAAAATGCAATCAAGTTCAATCCAAAGTACTATCTAGCCTACCGGGGTCTTGGCAACTATCACCTAAAAAAGAAGGATTATTCGCTTGCAGAAGCATACTACAACAAGGCAACAGAGATCAATCCATTCAGGTTTGGTCCGATATACAAGAATCGGGCCATAGCGAGGATGGAGCTTGGCAACAATCAAGGTGCAAAAGAAGA
>DAINBL010000094.1:0-5548 GCA_036732945.1 Nitrososphaera sp.
AACCTTCATATTTGGAATTTTCCTTTCTATTTCTCCCTTCTTTTTATCGGCTTTAGAACTATTCCACTTAGCAAAACATGTGATGTGGGTTGCGTTGTCTTCTACTTTGCCAAGGTATACTTCCTTAACTCCTATTCCTTTGAGTGTTTTTTTGATAATTTTAGGTTCCAAATCTAGCTCTTTTCCGAGATACTTTAACATCAAGAGCATTTTTTCATCAGCCATGTTACGTCTATATGTATATTATATTGTCATATCGGTTATAAGTCTTACATGCATGAAGCTTTGAAGTTTACAAAGATATTTTCTCTCTAAAATGCAATTCTCGTCTAATCTTGCAAACTTTCAATAAAAAACATCATTGCTACTACACGCTAATTCTTTGATTTAATATCGTTACCACATGGCAGGAGTAGCAATATTTTACTTTGCATAGCAGATATACTATGCACAAACAGTAGCAGAGCGTCTATTTCCAAATCTTTTGATTACCTCTTTTTTAGCTGATTCGTCCAAACAAGGAAGTACTATCTTCGCTCACCTCAACCTCAAATAATACCTGCAATATATGTTAGGTATGAAAGAAGGAGAGGAAAAGGTAAAGCACTGCCCTATCTGTGGATGCACCGAGCACAGGCTCATTGGGTGCGGCAAGCACTGGGGAAAACATACAAAAGGTCCGGGTGGCAGATGCGTGCCCCGCTCATCACTTTAGTTCATAAAGCGCGACTGAGAGTTTAAATGCCAGTTTATCGTCAGTTGCAGCCGCAATGGGGACTACATATTTTTGAGTCTCTTCTTTGTATCTTATTACCTTATCCTTGAAAGTCTGCCCCTTCATGCTTCGGATATCATCCAGCCGCTCTGCCAGCTTCACATACCGAGTATCTTTGGACGCTTTCTTGATGCTGGCAAAGTATTCTTCTGAGGCCTTTTCTTTGGTCCATGAATCAATAGCACTCAATGTCGAATATACGCGCTCTCCAAACTCTTTTAGATCGTCTTCAGGTATCCGCGCATCATGCAATAGCGCAGCGCATACAAGATCAGTGTCATGTATCTTGAGCTCTTCGGCCAAGATTAGCGCAACTCTCAGTGAATGACTAATATAGTGTTCATATTTATTCTCAGAATGTTGTCCCTTATGGGCCTTGGTTGCAAGCCCAAATGCTCTTGTTATCGGGACAACATCGTCAGGGTTATCATCAAACGATCTGAGCAGCCTAGTGAACCCAGCCCTAAGCTCTGAATTCATAAATGTTAGGCCCAGACTTAAACCCTAAATGTAACTTTGCCTGTCCCCTATTGTTCAAATCCAAGTATCGGAATACCTCCGAAAAGATTACTGGTCTCAGTCCCCTTTTCAAATCCTACTACCAGTATGCCGTTTTGGATCATTATAGTGACAGGTGTATCTTGCAGTGCAGTTGTGCTGTTTGAGGTGACATCTATTGTACCTGCCATCACGAGATCGTCATTTATCTGATTAATAGAATGCAGTTCAAATCCGCTCATTACATATCCTATAGGGGCAGTACCGTTTGAGGGTTTGTAGGCAAAATTGGCGACAAATCCAGACGTACCATTCAGAGACCAGTCGCCAAAGAGGACGGCTTCCACTTCACCGCTTGTGAGGTTAAGAGTGGAGCTTGCGATCCTGCCTGATGATTGCCTATCTATTTGGAGATTACCGTCTGTACGGCTTACTATCGTGTTTGAAGAAGAAACAGTGTCACTACCGCTATTTTGGCTAGTCACAAGCGAGCTGCTTGAACCCGACTGTGATTGGTCTGATGACTGCTGGATTGTCGTGCTGCCATCGTTGCTTGAAAGTTGCTCGCTCACTATAGATGACTGCTGTGTGCTTAGCGATGTCGCAATAGCGTTGTTGGTTCCATAACCTACAATAATGCAAGTAATAGCACCAAGTAACGCAATGACAAGATAGATACTCAAATTCATATATACTCTCTTTAAAACGGACAAGCCGTGTATAGACATTACGCCAGTTTCATCTATTACAATTTACTTATAGACAAATTAAATGTGATAGTAGAATATCATGTTATTCTCGCCTATACTACAGTTGTTTTGGGGTTCCGCTGTGTGGTTACATCATGCAAATTGCATTGATTATCATTATCAGCTCTTGATCTACTCAGGGAGTTATTTCTGCATCTCAGCTCCTCTACAGAATATTGCATAGCGGATATGAGTAGGATTATCAAAGTGCAGAGTCATTTCAAGAATATTCACTCTAGAATCGCATCCGACTATAGAGTATCCGACTGTTAAGAGAAATCTCTATTCAGGGCAAGGCCTTTGTACTCATAGGTGTTAGTGCCTACTTGTTACTTCCTTGTGCTAGCATAATTTCCAACCAGCCCAGTTTATCCGCTCGTTAAGAATATGCAATCGATGTCAAATCTGCTACCTCCTCACTGTCACCTTTGTTTGCGATTGGACTTATCTCAGTATGATAATAGTCAGTACAAATGTGTGCCTAAACACCATTGCTGGCCAACCTTAAGCTGGCAATACTTGATGCATAATTAGAATCATCAGAACCGGATGGTCTGCGAGCCCGGTATACGATGACGACGATTGCATGCCTGTATTGATGCAGATTGCTGTTATTATATTACAGGTCCTCAGTGCTGTCCAGATGTACATCAGAAGTGTATGCCAATAGTTGCCTACGCAGTATTGATTGATTATTGGAATACTGGTTACAAGTACCAGCAGCATCAGCAGAACAAACTTTGATAATTTTAATATAACGTTATTCCAACTCCCTCCCCGAGGAAATTGAAATATTAAACAGGAAGACTTAAAAAGTAAATATAGTCCATACCGAAGGTAGATTCAAAAAGCTCTTCCTTGGATGTAGAGGCATTTTATGCGTAATTCGTTATACGGACTCTGTGTTGCTATCGCTGTCAGTTGATGTGAACCCGCTTTCGCTAACCCCACTTCATTCTGTTGATCCTATCATGTCCTGTTCCCCCAGAGCAGGTAAAGATGATGTCACTTCTTCAGATGCAATCTCGGTGAATGCTGCAGGAGCAGGCACCGTTTCAACATGTTTTTTTGCCGTTGACCGAGGCGCTGCTTTTCTTCTGGCCGCCTTTTTCTTGCCGCCCTTACGAACCTTGGCCGTAGCTTTTTTCTTTACGCCGCCCTTCTTCCTTGCTTTTGAAAGATTTGCTTGCTTTCCCTTCTTTTGCTTGCTTTTGGCTTTTGCCATAACGGTTAGCATTATCTAACCACTTGTTCTTAAGCTTGTTCTTTTTAGGCAAGCAGAAGTGGGGTTTGTAAAAGACGCGCCAAAATATCGCTAGCGACATATTAGGATATTAGCAGAAAATAGTTAGGGAAACTTAAAGAGAGATTTCCTGTCATGGTAACTGAAGGGCGATAGAAGGTTTCTTTACATATGGTAAATCAACCCTCTTGGAAAGTGACTAGTATGGTTGAGTGGTAACAATGGAATATCTGGCAAACTACCATAAATTGTCTATTAATTGACCAGTACGAAATCCTTCAAAAATCTCTACTGTCGGGTGGTGTTTTAGAATAAGACATAATAATTGAGTTAGCCTAAATTGTCTAGACTTGACAGACAGCAAAGACTACTATGCAGTTCTTGGCGTTTCGGAGAAGGCCAGCTATAAGCAGATCAAGTACGCGTATAGACGGCTTGCCCGAAAATATCATCCGGATAGGAACAACTCAGTCTTTGCTGAAGAAATGATAAAAAAGATAAACGCTGCGTTTGAAGTTCTGTCAGATGGGACAAATAGGGCACAATACGACAAGACTGAATTTGATAGCACGCGGCAGATGAAGCCGAAACAAGAGCCAGCGTACACAAACCCCAAGCCATGGAAAATGGCAAACGAAAGTGTAATTGCAGATGTTTTCAATGAGTCATACTTACTTGATATGCCAAGGGGCAGGTTCCACATAATTGTTGAGCCTTCGCTATGTATGGCGTTTGGCAGCTGTGAAGTTCTTGCGCCAAAAGTCTTTGTGGTGGAAAAGAACAAGATGGTCAATCCGAAGGCAAGGGTCGAGTGTGAAACCTGCGCTGACTATGAAAGCATACATGCTGCGGCAGCCACCTGCCCGACTAAGGCCATAAGGATCGTCGACCGCTACACTGGTGATCAGCTCTATCCATAATAAACTTAAATTGCTCTGCGATTGTGCTGTAACCCATGAAGCTTTTCTGTATTGGATGCGGCCCCGGAGACCCAGAGCTTGTCACGGTGCGGGCAGCAGACCTTATAAAAAAAGCAGATGTGATATTTGCACCCACTTCAAGGGAGGGCAAATCTAGCATCGCGCTTTCTGTTGTTGAAAAATATATTGGCAAGTTTACCAGGACAGTTAGCCTTGTTTTTCCGATGGTCAAAGACAGGGAATCGCTCAGGGACTACTGGAAGAGAAACGCTGATGAAATTGCAAGCGCAGTCAGAACCGGCAAAAAAGTCATATATCTCACAGTTGGAGACCCGGCGCTCTACAGCACCTGGATCTATATCCAGCGCGAATTGAAGAGGACGCACAAGGACATCGAAATCGAAATCGTGCCTGGTGTGACATCCATGTTTGCAATTGCCGCTAAAGCAGGGATAAGCTTGGCAGAAGGAGACGAAACCGTAGCTATCGTACCTGCGTGTTATGATCTGGAAAAAGTCAAGCGCACAGCAAGCGCTTGTGATACAGTCATTTTTCTAAAGGATGGACGCTACTTTGACAGTGTAATTGACATGCTGGGGGAGGCCGGGTTTCCCGATAGTGCGACTGTTGCAATAGCTCAGAATGTTTCAGACGAGGGCGAGGTATTTGAGATGAAAAAGATTTCAGAGCTTCGTGGCAAAAAAGGCCCGACTGAAAAGTACTTTTCTATTATGGTGGCAAAGAAAAATGCCAGAGACTAGGACGGTATATTTTGTCGGCTCAGGCCCTGGCGATCCTGAACTTATCACGCTTAGGGCAAAAAAGCTGGTAGAAGAAGCAGACACTATTATTTATTCCGGCTCGCTTCTTAACCCTAGGATTCTGCAGTACGCCAAGAAAGGTGTGCAGCTCTACGATGCAGCAATAATTGACAGAGAAAGGATCTATCAGATCTTGTACGATTCTGCTAAGGAGGGCAAGGTTGTTATAAGGTTCCACGATGGAGACCCAGCGCTCTTCAGCGCAATTAGAGAGCAGATAGACAAGCTGGAGTCAAATGGTATAAAATGCAAGGTGGTGCCAGGCGTAACTGCTTTATTTGGAGCTGCTGCAGACATGAACTTAGAGCTGACTCTGCCGGGTGTAACGCAGACTTTGATAATAACAAGGGCAGAGCTTCGCACGCCAGTTCCAGAGCGCGAATCAATAGCCGAGCTTGCCAAACATGGTGCAACGATGGCATTCTATCTGAGCGTGCACCTAATAGCTGATGTAGTAAATGAGCTACTAAAGGGCGGAGTTTATACTGAGAAGACGCCAGCTGCTGTAGTCTATCGAGCGACGTGGGAAGACGAAAAAATAA
>DAINBL010000095.1:0-5417 GCA_036732945.1 Nitrososphaera sp.
CATGATCCCCCAGATCGTTGACAGGATAAAACAACTGCAGCAAGAATCTAAGGTAGTCACCGTTTTCTCAGCACCTCTCATTGAATATAATGGCAAAATTATCTCGATGACTGATATGGCGATTTATGTAGGCAGAAGTTATGCTTCTTCCACCCCCGTAGAAATTGAAGTGCTAAGAGAGACTTACGAGAGGATATCCTCTAAGTACTTGGACAGCGCTGGCCGTCGTGAATTTCTTGATACTCTTGATAAGTTCTATAGGCAGGTAATAGTTTCGCTCAAGCAGGCGGCAGAGAATCGACGCTTTGTTGATGTGATAAGGTCAAGAACACTTGCATACAGCGGTGAAGTGGCAATGTCATACTTGATGGACTATGTGATGCAGAGCATTGGCCTTAAGTCGTCACATGTGTTAATCGAAAAGTGGCCGATAATCACCGATGACAACTTTGAAGCCGCCAACTTTATGGTACAAGAGTCAAAACACCATGCCGACCATCTTATCGATCTTATAGATCATAGCGATGTCGTGTCCATGGGAGGCTTTATCGGCAAGACTGTAGATGGGCTTGAAACGACATACGAGCGTGGAGGCTCAGACAGGACTGCTGTGGATATTGCAATTCTACTCCATGATCATTATGATGTCAAGATCGACTTTGAAAAGGATAGCGCAGTCTTAAGCGCAGATCCGAGGATCGTGAAAGAAGAATTAGAATACATACAATGTCTATCCTACAATGAGGCTAAGCTTGCAGGTATGTTTGGTATGAAAATCCTCGACCCAATTGCAATAAAAGAAATAGACGACAATAACCTTGACATTCCTATTGTTATCACAGAGATGGTCAAGCCAGACGGCAATGTCACCATGATCAAGAAGAATCCGCCGGTTTTAGAACATGCTAATCCGATAAAAATAGTGACCGGCAAGAGAAACTGCGCAATGGTGAGGATGGAGAGCACGGCATCATCACATCTTGTGGCATCGCTCCAACTTGACAGGCAGTACCACGATTTCGTGAAATTGTCGCCCTATGTAATCGATGATACTGAGATGACTCGTCTGCTGTTCCTTGACGCAGACTATGTCAGAAGGCATGAGAGGTACATCCGCGCCTACTACCCGCAGACGGAGATAGTCTATGGTAGAGGAGTGGTTACGCTTATTGGTGATGAGATGTGGCGCGTGCCCAAGATTGCATCAACTGCCAGCAGCACAGTAAGTGAGCATGACCTCAACATCCTCAACCTTGACGCACAGGAGGAAACTTCAAGAATCCTAATAGTGGTCGAGGACAAGGGGACGAGCGTTGCAGATGCAGTGAGGGCGATACATTCTACACGTACGAAGATCCACGGATTGAAATGACACAAGGGAAAATATGGCTCGACGGATCGCTTGTCGATTGGGACGATGCCAAGATTCACGTATTAACGCACGGGCTGCACTATGCAACAGGTGTATTTGAAGGTGTCCGCTGCTACAAGACAGTGAATGGCAGCGCCATATTCCGATTAAGCGATCATATACAGCGACTGATAGACAGTGCTAGGATTTACTTTATGGAGCTTGGATACACCAAGCAGCAGCTGGAAAGAGCAGTGATTGAAACTGTCAAGGCAAATGGCATGGAAGAGTGTTACATACGGCCGATTGCATACTATGGTTATGGTAAGATGGGAGTCAACCCTCTGCCAAACAAAGTGTCTGTCGCCATAGCGGTCTGGAAGTGGGACGAGTACCTGAAAAGGAGCGATGGATCAGACAAGGGCGTGCGCATGATGGTGTCGTCCTGGATAAGGATTGACCCTAGAGCAATGCCAATGCACGCCAAGGCAACTGCCAACTATGCCAATTCCGTGCTTGCAAGGGTAGAATCTATCAAGGCCGGCTTTGACGAGGCGATAATGCTAAACTCCGCCGGGACGGTAGTCGAGGCAAGCGCCGAGAATATATTCGTAGTAAAAGACAACATTCTTGCTACTCCATCTACTGCCTCTGGTGCCCTCGAAGGTGTCACAAGAAACAGCATACTGGCAATTGCCAAAGAAAATGGCATCAAATGCGAGGTACGCAACATTTCCCGAGATGAGCTCTATACTGCTAGCGAGGTATTTCTAACTGGCACGGCTGCAGAGATCAAACCCGTAGCTGAGATTGATAACCGAATGATAGGGGATGGTCGGACAGGTAAGAGGACAAAGCAACTAAGGTTACTGTTCGATGCGGCAGTTCACGGCAAGGACAGAAAATTCAGCAAGAAGTGGCTCACACTCATCAACTGAGCAAGGTCCCCTATTATCATAAAATGTATTGTAAGATGCACAGGCAGTGCGCCGGCTAGGTATAAGCCAGTATTACGCACATTCAATTTCTTGACAAAATACATGGGGACAAGCAGTGAAATAAAAATTCCTCCATGTACCACACCATTTAGCAGTAGTGGGTGGTAGTTGTAGACAAGATATAACGCGCTAGTGGCTCCACCCACTGTCCCTAAGATCAAAAATATCAGCATATTGTGCCGCCTAGTTTTACAATTTCTTTTTCAATAACTTTTGATATCACAGCAAGCCTCTCTTTCACTTCTTTTTCATCGTCCCCATGTGATATCAGCTGTATCTTTATCTGCGGTGTCTTTTTCCTGTAGTATCCGCGTGGATGAGTCTTAAGATAGATCATGTTCTTGGGATGTGATTTGACTATTTCTTTCAACACTGGAGCGATCATAGCCTCAGTGATGCCTCTTGTGTTATAGTTGAGCTCCTCTGCAACGAACTTGCCTACCTGCTTCTTTATCCTTGGCAGGATCTGCTCCTCAAATATTGCTTTCATCTCCGACGGTACGCCGGGCAGACAAAAGATCGTTATACCGCCGGCCTGATCCATGATTGCAGGCGCGGTCCCCACAGGATTCTGGATTGGGGTCGAACGCTCTGGTATAATAGCCATCTTTAGCTGCGAGTCAGTCAGCTCTTGGTGAAGCTTGTGCATTGCATAGCTTTTCTTGAGCATTTCGATGGCCATTTCGTCTATCACAACTTTTTTGCCAAGCGCTGCTGCTATGCCTTCGAGTGTCATATCGTCATAGGTCGCACCTAGACCCCCTGTCGTTATCACGATACTAGGCTTTCTTGCAAGCGATTCTCTTGCTGCAGATGAAATCTCACTAAGGTCATCGCGTACCACCGTCACTCTCCTTACAATGCCCCCGACATTTGTAATCTCGCCGCAAAGCCAGTCTGCGTTGGTGTTGAGCGTGATGCCCGATAGAAGCTCGGTTCCTACGCAGAGGATTTCCACGATCATGCTTTGAAGATCCTGCTCAGCATAATAAGCTCAGGACCGCTTGTAAGGTTGCCTACAACGACTGACTTCATGTTTGCTACGATGCCTGATGACAGAAAGGGTACGCCGCCATTCACTGTTACCGGCTCTGCCGGTACTTGCAATATTTCTGAAATTTCCTTTACCTCGTCCTCTGTGGCCTTGGGGTGGACGCCTGCACCACCATTAGTAGCGACGATCATTGATCCTGTCTGAACAAAGCCTCCTACAGTCATAGAGTTGGTTGGGACGCCGAGTACATCCTGCACCTGACGATCAGTCTCTCCCTTAAAGAGCGGCGATACTATTGCTCCATTATCATTTGTTGCAATCAGGTTGCCTATGGCAGTAAACTTGCTTTCCACCCGCTCGACATTGAGCTTACTTGACTGCTTCAGCATGTGGACTTCCTCGTCAGATGCTATCGGAGGCAGCAGCATACCATTATTGTTCATGACTGCCATAGGGCCAAGTAGCCGGGTGCCTGCGATGGAAGCATACACTTCGCTTACCTGCAGGTAGTCGGCAAGCTTTTCTGTCTTTGTCTCGGCAAAACCGTATGGTACTAAGATGATACTGTCGTTTGTCTTGACAAATATGCCGATATTGGGGCTCTTGTATGCTGTATAGCGATATATCGCCAATCTTGTCTATAGAAAACTCGCAAAATAAAGGATATGAACCTAGCGCTAGCGATTGATCATTTTTCTCTCTCCGATGAAACCCTTAAGATCATCATCGTCACATCAAAAACTACCTTCAAAGCTTTCGGTTCATCATAATTTTTCAACTTCTTCTATGGTAGTCACTATCTAGACATCGTTTAGGTAATCTATCAACTATCGTTAATAGACAATCTATCACTATAAACTGGTTGGATTAGATCAAGAAAAGAAAAATGGCAATCCTTCAGCGTAAAAAATCAGGAAAGTTTCAAGCTCATAGTGTTTATTATAGTCTCTGCTTGTGGTAAGTAGTAGCCATGCCTAATCCCTTTTATGACAGAGACATTGTTTCGATAAAGGATTTTGCCAAGGATGACTTGGAGTTTGTGTTTGACGCCACCGATAGTATAAGCCGCCTTAAGCATAGCCAGCGAGGTGAGCTTGGTAAGGGAAGGACGCTTGGCTACATCTTCTATGAGCCTTCCACCAGAACGAGGATGAGCTTTGAAGCCGCAATGGCATCGCTTGGAGGAAGCTCGATCGGCATCTCTGACTTGAAGTCATCTTCTGTAGAAAAGGGTGAGAGCCTTGCTGATACAATACGAGTTATTGATCTATATTCTGATGTCATTGTGCTCCGTCATCCTTTAGACGGCTCTAGTAGATTTGCAGCCGAGCTGTCCCAAAACCCTATCATAAACGCTGGAAGTGGAAGCGAAGAGCATCCGACGCAGGCTCTGCTCGACTTATATACCATATTGAAGGAGAAGGGCAAGATTGATGGCCTATCCGTGGCTATAGTGGGCGATCTAAAATATGGAAGAACTGTATATTCCTTGCTCTATGGTCTTGTCAATTATAAAGTCGAGGTACATCTTGTGTCGCCGCCTACACTGCGGATAAGAAAAGAGTCACTCTATGAAATACAAGACAAGCTCAAGATAAAGGAACACAACAAGCTTGACGAAGTCTTGCCCGAGATCGACGTCATTTACGTTACAAGGATACAGCGTGAGCGCTTTCCGGATGTGCAAGAGTATGAAAAGGTCAAGGGAACATATACAATAGATGAAAATACATTGGCAAAGTCCAAATCCGACATTGCAGTCATGCACCCCTTGCCAAGAGTGGACGAAATTTCACAGTCAATTGATCATACTAAAAATGCAATATATTTCAAGCAGGCATCTTATGGAAAGGAGCTAAGGGCTGCACTGTTGGCCCTTATGCTTAATGAGAACCTGCCAAGGTAGCTTGATAAAAATAACTTGCATGACAATGAACAGTAAGTGTTGCCAAGGGGGATCATATCATCTATTGTGAAAAGAATAGACGAAGAATCGAGCTTTAATCTTGACAGATCTGCTCATTCGGCATATTTCATAGGAACACCTCTTCAGGATAGAATCACTCTATTTCAA
>DAINBL010000096.1:0-5399 GCA_036732945.1 Nitrososphaera sp.
TAAATATTTCCATAACTTTTGGTTCAATCATATCAAAGAAGAATTGCTTTGGTATGCCAATTTTGAATTTCTTGTTGCTGCCGTCATTACTATTTCTTCTTTCAGAAGAAGAAGAAATCTCTTCCAAGTAATTAGGAACTGGCACCTTCACAGAAGACGGATCCAGCTTATCATAACCTGCTATTACCTGAAGTACTGCAGCAATATCCCACGCACTTCTGGCTAATGGGCCCACATGATCAATGGATGGAGCCAATGGCATCACACCATACTTGCTTACTCTGCCATATGTGGGCTTGAGGCCAAAAATGCCGCAGAGAGAGGATGGCACACGTATAGAGCCGCTAGTGTCAGTACCAATTGAAGCTAAAGACATCCCGCTGCTAACCGCTACAGCAGAACCTCCACTCGAACCACCCGACATTCTAGTGGAATCCCAAGGATTTTTTGATGGTCCATAATGTGGATTGATGTTGGTTATCCCACATGCGAATTCATGCGTGTTATTAGTCCCGACGATAATTGCCCCTGCCTTTCTAAGCTTTCTAGTGACGGTTGAATCGTAATCAGGTACAAAATCTGCAAGAATCTTTGATCCGCTAGTGCTTCTTACTCCCTTGACATAAACCAGATCTTTGAAACTAACTGGAATCCCATGGAGAGGTCCAAGGTATTTGCCTTGTTTGATGAGCAAATCTGCATGCTTTGCTTCTCTTTTTGCAGACTCATCAAGTATAGTTATGAATGCATTAAGCGTAGGATTCAGTTTTTGTATCCTTTCAATTGTTGCATCAACCACTTCTGAACATGAAATCTCGCGAGAAGCTATTAGTTTAGAAAGATGCTTTATCGTTAGATTGCTGATATCGAGCAATGACCTTTTCAAGAAGAACCAAACCTCGTATTACTATTTAGAAAGTCTATAAGGAGACGATGATTATTATTCTGTTGATTGTAATCCTGTTTCTTTCTCTTGGTTTCTAAAGATACTCTCTTGTTACTACCAGAAGTATCAATCATGCGAGTTGTTCAAAGACTTTACTAATAAATCCATGTCATGATTTTTTAAAATTTTAATATATATGAAAATTTTTCTTTGAATCGATATTTATTCAGCTATCGAAAGTGAAGCGACATATAGTAAGCTCTATGTTTAATGGCTTAATCCGCTATTCCTGTGCTAGCCTTCTTACGCTTTAGAAAACATCGCTAACTTTTTTTGCTTTACAGAACATCTATTTCGTTTATGCATTTTGTGATATATGAAATCCCATAACATAATATCCAGATAAACTTATTAATTTACCAAAATAACATAATTTTAAAGAAGTCATGCTGCAGCACCACATACAAAAGGAAGAATCACTTGCTTTTAGTCAAAATGATAGTAGTGACAAAAAAGAAAAACCTACTACTCTTGTATCCGTTGTTGCTCCCTCATTAAAATTATTAGATAAAATGGTAGATGCAGTTACAGTCCTTAACACATTCCAAGTTCCTTATAGTAAGTCAATAGTAGCAGCACATCGTGCCCCCAGAAAAGCCCTGAAATTTGTATCTGATCTTGAGATCAATGGTATAGAAGTTGTTATTGCAGGGGGAGCGGGGTCGGCACACTTGCCCGGTATGTTAGCTTCCCTTACTACTATCACAATAATAGGCGTGCCTCTTCGGGGTGATTCGCTTGATGGTATAGATTCGCTGTATTCGATAGTTCAGATGCCCCGTGGCGTTCCTGTTGGAGTTATGGGGATAGATTCTGCTTATAATGCAGCAATATTTGCATGCCAAATACTGAGTTTGAAGTATCCTCGTCTTAAACAAAAGCTGGTTGAGCATAAGCAACTCTTAGAGAAAGATGTAGCAGCCGAAGATGCGCAACTCAACAATGGTAACAACAACGATAACAAGAAGAAACGGAAAGGAAATTTTTCAGACCGCTATAGCATATAGTGGTAGTATGGCATCGCCTTTGAAAAAGAAAAAAAGAATCTTGCTAATAGATAATGATCCAAGAAGTGCTTATATAATAAGCTTGATCTTAAAGTTGAATGGTTATGAGGTGGAATTCTATGCAGATCCAAAAGCTATGTTATTGCAACTGCACAACAAAGCACATGATCTAATATTAGTTAGCTTATCATCGACCAAAACAAATTACCTTGAACTCTACAATCAGATAAGGAACAAAGATGCTCAGGTCAAGATTTGCTTTATGATAGACGACATTTGTTCTGCCAACTATTATTATGACAACGAGTTTGTACAATCATTCAAGGAAGACCTCAAGTCATGTGATTTTGTCGACAAGCCAGTTAATACAGATGAGATACTGGAAATTGTAATATCACATTTAGAACATCAACATAAATGATGGTGCTATATAGCTACAGTTTTACTTTCCTCTCTAAAAATTTCATCCAGTATTATATTGTAGCTCTGTAGTAGAGACAAGATCATTGCATGATATATAGCAGCATTATTGTATTTTTGCAGAATATGCAACAAAATTACCATCTGCTATGCGCAAGAGCCATGGAGCCAACTTAAGGCTAATAATATGTGAAATTTATGATATATGCAATTTTCTAACCCCCTTTACAGGCTAAACTTAAAGGCCTGAATAGATAACATCAATAGCAGAGCTCTCATGAGTGCTTCTAAGGATAAGCCTGTCATATGTGAGGAATTGACTTGGAAAGATGTTGACAAGCTTACAAAGACAATGAAAATGGCAATAATTTCGACCGCACCATGTGAACAGCCGAGTCCGCACTTGCCACTTGCAGTGGATACAATCGATTGCTCTGCAATAGCGAAGAGAATTTCAAAGCGAACTGGAGCGACTGACACGATAGAGAAAATTGTGGATCTCATTGCAACCATACTCGTCAAATTCCTTATCCTCATCGTCTTTGTTAAAAAGAAGTCAGGAGGAGAGAGAACTATATGACTACTATAAAGAAGAAAACCGTTGCACAACCATCAGCACCACCATCATCCAATACGGATTTTACTTCAGCTACAAGAGATGCGGTTTTAAACAGGGTGGAGCAGGATTACGAAGAGTTCAAGAAAACTCGCACTTTCCGATATCCTACTTGGTTATATGGTCCTATCAAAGGTAGACTATTCAAAGTTGAGGTGGAAGACTGCCCAAGGTTTGGCGAAACAGCTTATGTTGAATTTGATTCTGCTAGAACGGCCTTTTTGAGTATTGATATGCAGGTAGATTTCTGTGGACAGAAGGGTTATGTCGACGTCATGGGATATGATTTGGGCCTGACGTCTGCTCCTATCAAGCCCATCCATTATGTACTATATAACATCCGTAATGGTACCGACATTAAAGTCATCCATACCAGAGAAGGCCATGTTCCAGACCTCTCCGATGCACCTTATAATAAGGTACTTCGCAGCAAAATCATTGGAAATGGTGTTGGCATAGGTGACACCCCCAGTGGGGGCCTAGGTAGATTACTTGTAAGAGGAGAAAAGAATTGGGATATAATAGACGACTTGTATCCGATTCCTGGAGAATATGTAGTTGACAAGGCTGGAAAGGGTGCATTTGGACAAAGCAATCTTCCTCTTCTTTTGAAAAACCTTGGCGTAACTCATCTTGTAATCACGGGAATTACAACTGATGTCTGTGTACATACTATAATGCGAGAAGCAAATGACCATGGATACTGGTGTATTATGCTAAAAGATGGCACTGGTGCTACAGATTATGGAAATTACCAAGCGGCTGTAAAACAGATTAAAATGCAAGGCGGAGTATTTGGGTGGGTATCAGATTCAAAGAGATTCGTCGAGGGTGTCAAATCGGCTTTTAAAAATAAATAATAATCGCTACATTTCTTGTATTATCTCTCGTTATATAATCTAATTTTCGGCTGCGGGGCGGCACATATATAGTGAGAGATACTTAATGAAGTCACAATAGATTCCCTTAATAGATAGTGGCTTTACCTTAGTCAACGAGGTATGAAGGAGATCGTTTTGTTTGAAGGTAGCCAGAATCCGGAAACGTAACGAAGAAGAAACCTTCGCCTTAGTTAAAAATGAAGATCAAAATAGGCTTATCCTAAGAGGTGAGATACAGAAGCACAATCGCCTCGCCTTGCCTGACAGTCTTGAAGATTTTATATTCGGAGGTTACCCTCACAAGATAAGCGGTCGCCTAGACAAGCTTTCTTATTCTCATTCGCCAAATGAATTTAATATTCTTCCACCCATTACTAGGACATTTAAAATTATCTGTCTTGCTTTCAACTATACAGATCAAGGCAGCTGGCTGCGTTTTGGGAAAAATCCACCATCTGAACCTGTGATCTATCTTAAACCAAGAACCAGCTTAATTGGCCCCTTTGAAAATATTATTTGCCCAAAATTTGTAAGGCAGCTCGATTATGAGGGTGAGCTAGCGCTTGTTATAGGAAAACGATGCAAAAATGTTGCTCAAGAAGATGCATTGAGTTACGTTGCAGGTTACTTCATAATGAATGACGTCTCTGCGCGAGATATACAGTTTGTTGACAAGCAATATTCACGGGCTAAAGGATTTGATACATTCGGTCCATGTGGTCCATGGCTCACTACAGCAGATGAAATTCCTGATCCAGGCAATTTGCAGCTTACTACAAGGGTTAATGGTGAAATTCGACAAAACTCATCTACTAGGAACCTAGTCTTGAAAGTTGATAGGATAATTCATGGGCTCAGCAAAGTGATGACTCTTGAACCCGGAGATATAATATCCACCGGTACACCGAGTGGTACAGCGCTTTCATTTTCATCACATGTAAACGTATATCTTCGACATGACGACATAGTTGAGGTAGAAATCGAAAAATTAGGAAAAATTAGAAACCCTGTAGTTTTTGTAGACTAAATAATAATAATGTTAATTATGCTATACACTAAGGTTACGTAGTTCTAATTCCACCGAAACCCCCACTAATGGCAATCTATAACTAGTCCGGGTAGTTAGAAATAACAGGATCTCCATTTTCGTTGTTGTGTCAGCGACTCATCAGGTCTATTATCTGAAGGTTTTTCTCTCGAATCCCTCTAGCCCGCACGGGAAGAAAAACTTTTTAGCTACCGTTGTATGCTTCTAAATTGAAACCTCTGCTTTAGCGCTTCTAAAATCACGGGACCCTTGGGCCCACAGTTTTACTTAACCGCTAGCACAGACCATCTTGCCATTAAAGGTACGCTCATGAATATTTCAGATTGCATTTTCTCATCATAGAATGCGATTATTTAGATTCCGATTTTAGGTTTTTTCTGCATAATCGGAAAATCATACATACAAGACACACACAGCAATTGCAGATATCTTTCTAGAACCCATCTTCAGTTGTCTATGCCAATTGGGTTTGCAGCGACAT
>DAINBL010000097.1:0-5368 GCA_036732945.1 Nitrososphaera sp.
ATTTGAATCTAAACCAGAATTTAGGCTTTGAAGTCTATTTAGATAGAGGGATTCAATAACGGTGCAGTATATCTGCAATCGTTTGGACTCGAATTCCTCCTCCTCCTCTTTCTTTTTAGTATCTGATGGCCTGGAAGCATATCCTAGAGATGCAATCAATAAGGTGTTGTACCTTGTTGTGCTCGTCGTAGAGAAGTGATGACCTTTTTCCTCCTATGCAAAGTAAAAGGCATACTTAATAAATATGACTGACTGGTCAGTCATATTTATTAAGGACTGGCTTGTATCAATTTTCGTGTCTTTGAAATTATCGTCTTTGAGCATGAGTGCGCTGCTGGCAGCATTGCTCGTAGCCACTGCAGGCGGAGTCTTGCAGATAGCTGGCGCAAGCTGGGACGTTACATCACATATCCTAAGACAGCCAGAAACGTTTTTCACCCCCTCTCATACAGTACTCTACACAGGTGCTGGCCTGACAACAATTGCAGCAATAATTGGTGTATTTATTTTTCTAAAAAATAAGGAAGAGATCCGCAGCGGGTCATTTTACACTGCTTTCAAATTATTGATAATAGGCGCAGCCATTCAACTCATTTCAGGGCCAGGTGACTTTATGTGGCATTCGGTATTCGGTGTCGATGGTCTGATGAGCCCACCACACTTGGCGCTTGCCACGGGTATGTTGATCAGCGCTATTGCTGCTGTAGTCGGGCTTGCAAGGATCCTGCCACATATACAATCGAAGAGAAATCAAACACTAGCCAGAACTGCTCTGATCCCAGCTTTTGCAGCACTGTGGTTTTCATGTATCTGGTACGTCTTTATGTTTGTGCTTCCACTTTCTAATGGCGAGCACTTTAACTTCAATCCCGACCCAGCGGCAGCTGTAGTAATTGCGACAATAGCTCTTCCATTCTTGAGTGCAATGATATTTCTTATTTCATCTAGAACAATAGGCAGGCTGGGCGCGGCAAGCGCAGTAGCAGGAGTAGTAATCAGTATGAATGTGCTTGCAAACATTGCTCCGGCATATCAATCCTTAGGGGCATTTCTTCCTTGGCAGTTACTTGCGATTATTCCAGTCACTATTGGAGCAGATATTGCGATCCGCAGAGCGGGCCCGCGAACTGGCATGATAATTGCAGGAGCTTTAATTGGCATTACATTTTACATCTTTAACTATCCAATGCTCCCAATGGCATTTGCAGAATTGCTAAATCAGCCTAATTTGTCTATTGATGACATTTTGCCAAGCATGTATGCCAATCTTTGGCAGGTCATTGTTATGACAGCTGTCCCAAGCGTCTTTGCTGGTATAGTTGGTGCAGTCATTGGCTCGAAGAAGATACAATTGCCACACATTGATGTGGCAATATCAAGATAGGGTGAGAGGGGGATGGCCCAATTCTGCTACAAGGGGTGTAGAATTATCCGAATTATGGACGATCAAGCAGACATGATAAGCGTTGAAACTAAGCACCTGCATAACAGGTGATCAATACCTGACAAAAAATAATTTTGTTACTAGCGAGGATGAAATAAGACATCATGCACGCATCGAATGGGATGCTGCAGCGCCGGGCTGGAAAAAGTACGGAAAAGACATGCTCAGATGGATAGCCCCTGTATCGGATCAGCTCATCAGGTCGACTGGAATTACTTCTGGGCAGACAGTACTAGATGTCGCCACAGGCACTGGTCAACCTGCACTGACCATAGCAAAAATCGTAGGTCCGAATGGAAAGGTTATAGGAGTGGACTTGAGTCCGGAAATGTTAGAGGTAGCAAATGAAGAAGCCGCTTATCAAGGTCTTACCAATGTAGTCTTTCAAGTTGTTAAAGACGAAAACCTCTCCATGTTTCCTGATAACACATTTGATTCGGTAGTTTGTCGTAATGGACTTATGTTCATGCCAGATCCAGTAAAGGCACTCAAGGCCTTTCTTAGAGTCTTAAAGCCGGGAAGGAAAGCCTCTGTCACTGTCTGGGGTTCTCCAGATAAGTCACCTGTAATGGGAGTAGTGATGAAGACAATATCCAGACATGTTCCAGATTTTAAGCAGCCATCAGCATCAGCAGCAGCCCCACCGGGCACGCCTGGAGGAGCATTTAGCATACCGACTGTAGATATGCTCCATAACTATTTCTTAAAAGCAGGGTTCTCTGATTTTAATGCTGAGAAAATTGAAGTGACAGTAGCCCAGACAGATACTGCTGAACAATTTTGGCAGGGCATGACTGAAGTAACTGGATTTCTAATCGTTCTACTATCTAAATTGCCTGACGAGAGGAAGCTGGCAATCAAGAATGATGTTATTGATTCTCTTAGTAAGATATTCCCATCAGGTGGCCCTGTAAAATTTACAGGAGAGCTAATTTTGGGAACAGCCACCAAGACTGCTCAGTGACTTTTAAGCTAAAGCTGCATGGAATTACACTGTATCTGCTAGGCACTACGATATCCAGAGTGTCTACCTGAGTGATATATCCCAGTCATGGTATGGTAAAACCTACTGATAGTAAATCGTCATTCCTCCACCGTTATTGAATGATGGTTAAAGAACCGGATCGCTATAGTTTAGTGCATTTTAGACGCGATTGTTTCTGAGAATTCCTTCTCATTCCGTGCAGGCTCTGCAAGCTTTTTATCTATCGCCTTAAGGATCCATTCTTGAGGACAAGCTAGCTTGATAGGCAGAAACGCGTTGGCCTGCTCCACTGCATCGAAGGATTCGATCCTCGATCGTATAGACTCAATTCCCATTGCGTCTTCGCTGCCAAGCAACAATCCTATGCTATCTTCTTGATTTGACATGTCGGAAGATAATAGCATGAAATGCTCATGCAACTCTTCATAGATTCTCTGTGTCACTTTTTGATGATGGCTTCCATCTTTTATCTTGACATCCAGAAAGAACACAATATACCCTTTCATTGCGTCAGGATTAGGCTGGATTGAAAATTCAAGGACATGGTTTGTTATCATTTTGTCAATTCTTCTACGAACAGTTTTAGGTGAGATTGCAGTTGCAGCTGCGATATTTCCTATTTCCATCCTTGGATTTTTTATTAGTTGTTTCATTATAGTATAGTCAGTTTGCGTAAGGTTATGGGACACTTCGCGATTTCGACTTCGAATTAGGCCTAGCAGCGCAGGCTTCAAGGAGTTGTAGAGAAGTTCAATCTTGTCCTCGGTTCCTTCTTTTATTGCTATGTCGAACCCTATAACCCCTCCCATTACCTCAAATTGGTATTGTATGTCGCCTACCAAATTAATGCGGTCAAGAAGCTCCTGATTTATCTTATTCTTTCTAAGAGCAAAAGCGTATATTCTTTTATATCCGATAACTGACGGGTTTACCCGTGCAAGAAATCTCTCGATAACTTTTGCTGCAAGCATCCGATCTACCCTTGACTTGACGCTCTTTGTTGTCAGGCCAATGGTAAGGCCGATACTTCTATAAGATAGCCTGCCATTCTTTGCAAGTAAGTTAAGGATCTTCAAATCTATGCCATCCAGACTTAACTTTTGCAAACGCTGCAGACTACTATCAAGGAGAAGTATAATAGTCTTATAAATGATGATCGATGTTCTCCTTTCGCCTTTCTTTAGATGGCAAGCCTCATTCTCCTTCTGATGGGAACACTACAACTGTTCCTACCATACTGGGATGGAGAGTGCAAAAGTATGAATATTGTCCTTCCTTGTCAAATGTAAAGCTGAATGCCTCGCCATTTCGTAGGACACCCGAGTCAAAATTGCTGTCATTTGATGAAGATGATGATGTTGTTACTGTATGTGGAGATGAATCGTTATTTATCCAAGTCACTGTATCACCAACCTTAATTTCAATCAGGTTTGGATTGTACGAATTGCCGGCTGAATTTCCAACTATGCTTACGGCCTTTCCTTCTTCCATGATAGGCAACGACGACGACCTTTCTTGCGAATCGTCTTCAGAGCCTCCTCCTCCTAACCATTGATGTATTTCATTGCGTATGTTTGGGTCGTTTTCCAAAATCTGTCCAACAATGATAGCACCACCCACGATGACCGACGTCAGAACTATGGCTACTAGAGCTATTGCAATTATCACAGCTTTCAAGATCATTGTATAGCAAGGACATTCTCCAATAATGTCATAAATATCCGATCATAACGACTCTCCACAAATGACCCACACAATTCACCAAATGTCCTAAATGGATAGTTCAAGTCCAAGAATTGACACTATTTTCACGATTCTTCCCACAGATCTGTTGACCTCTCCCGTAGATGGTCGCAATGTGGACAGCCAATATCAATGATGGACAGCTAATTTTAGATCTTGGTAAAATGTATACTTGAAGTACGATCATGAATAAACATCGAGGGAGTAATCTAATTACTAGTGATAAATGAATGATGATAGAAAAAAATCACATAGACGAGAATGAAACAAGAATTGAGAATGCTATAGTAACGCTAAGAAAATATGAGCATACGGCTGGGTTCTCATGTAAAGAGTGCGGAAATCCTTTTGATGCAAATACACCAGACGGCGTCCACAAGTTTGCTTCGGTGTATCCTTGCTGGAAATTTGACTGGGTTGAGCGGAGCTCCCAGTGCAGCAGATGCGGCAAAAGCACCAAGCTGTTTTGGCACCCTGAAGCGCATAAGCACCACAACTATGCCACTATAGAAGAAATAGAACTCAAGAGAAGCAAAGATTGTCTGGGCAACCATCTAGACTACACCCAGAGAATGAGGGGATATTAAATGAATCAGAATTCGCAGAAAAAATCATCATCCTCTACTGCTGACGAAACTGCAATTTGCGCCCTTTACCGGCAGATGATGGAGGGATGGAACGCAGCTAGTGGTTACGCCTTTGCATGCCCATTTGAAGAAAATGGCGATCTGGTAGGGTTTGATGGGACATACATCAAGGGGCGCCAAGAAATTGCCTTTTTTCACCAACATCTATTTGATATGTTTCTCAAAGGCTCCCGACTTGTAGGAAAAGTAAGAAGCGTGCGCTTTCTGACCTCTGACATTGCTGTAATGCATGCTATTGGTGGAACGGTGATGGCTGGACAGACCGATCTTGACCCAGAGCGAAATTCGGTTCAGACGCTTGTTGCTGTCAAGCGGAACGGGAAATGGAGCCTTGCTGCTTTCCAGAATACGCGGGCGACATATATCGGCAGGCCGGATGAATCTCAGAAACTGACTGAAGAGCTTCAAGCCCTGCTGTGACCATCTTCTATTTTTATTTCTATTAATTCCGTACTATACCAACTTTAGTTGGCGGCAGGCCCGTGGCAATTTAGATAAAAATTCATTTGAATCCCAATCCAAAATTCTTTTCTGACTTTTGGTTTGTTA
>DAINBL010000098.1:0-5300 GCA_036732945.1 Nitrososphaera sp.
CAGAAAATCATTGACGATCTGGCTTCATTCCTGCAATCTAATTTCGGAGGAAAGCTACTTTCAGTGCATAGCAGGGGCTTCCTACAAGGGTCAAGAGAGTTTGCCGACGGAAGCTCAGTAGGCACGCTTGCCAATGAGCTGAGTCTTAAATTCAATGCTCCAGTCGAGCTCACAATAGAATTCGAAAAGATAAGCAAGGATGAGATCGATCAAGAGTCGTTCAAGCTTCCTTCCTCAAAGGCCCTTCCCATAACTGGACCTGACGACTGACACTGAGTGACATAGCATTATATTTCTCAGCCACCTAACCAATTGATGTCAATGGTAGTAGAGATGACCATCAGGGAGCATCTTGAGGAGCTCCGGTTCCGGTTACTCCGGGTGGCGGTGGTAATAATCGTTATCACCATCTTTACTATGTCATTTGATCTGCGCCCAATCGAGGTTAACGGCATACCGCTTGTATACCCCGCTTTTGACCCGTTACACAATATATCCATTCACCTTACCTTCTACATGCAGGATACTCTTCTACCACAAGAGGTTAGTCTTATTCAAACTGCTCCAGGCCAGGCATTTTTTTCTCAGATTTATGTTTCTATGCTAATAGCCCTAACTCTCTCTATCCCAGTCATCATGAGGGAGATGTCAGCGTTCATCTCACCTGCCATAAGCAGTAAGACAAAAATTGGATTGGTGAATGTATTCCTTCCTTCAATTGGGCTTTTTATTGCAGGCATTGCCTTTTGCTACCTTCTAGTAATACCGTATGTCCTTGACTTTTTATACCAATACGGCGAGGCTCTTAATGCTCAGACTTTCTTCACGATCAACAATTTTATTTCGTTCGTGTTGCAGTTCCTTCTTGGCTTTGGGATCGCCTTCCAATTGCCGATAATTATGTATGGAATCTCACTGACCAATACTATCTCCCCTAGGTTCTGGCGAGTTAATCTCCGCTACGCTGTCCTCATTATGGTGATTTTTGGCGCGATTATTACCCCTGACGGTAGCGGACTAACATTGTGGTTAATAGCAGTCCCAATGACGCTACTCTATCTTGCTGGCATGCTAATTGTTGAAAGAAGAGCGGCACGAGCAGTCTTAAAAACTAACACTTAAATTCTAATTACACCTCCTTATATATGATGATCTTGACTGAAGGGCTGGCAAATCTCATAATGCAATTTGCAGGTCTTGGAGGCTTTGAATGGATTATCATCGTAGCATTAATTGTAGTAGTCTTTTTTGGTGTTAGAAAGATACCCGAGCTTGCTAGATCATTTGGCAAGGCTAGCGCCGAGTTTCAAAAAGCAAGGATCGAAGCCAAAAGGGAGCTTCAAGAAATGAAAAGTCAAGGAAATAATGTAGGCAGGGAAAAGCTTGAGACCATAGCGGAGTCGCTCGGTGTTGACTATACTAACAAAAACGACGACGAGTTGAGGGCTGCAATTGAGCTAGAGCTCAACAAGACCAAGCAATAGCTTGGAACCTTTTTATTACATCCTTTTTTCACCTGAAACCATTGATCAGTCTTGAGCAGGTCGCAGCTATCGTTGGCGACTACGACTTGAAGAACGTTAGGGTAGGCACCATCGGCAGCCACTCAGCACTCGAGATAATGGATGGTGCAAAAGATGAGAACCTCAAGACAATATGCATATGCCAGAAAGGCAGAGAACAGCCATACAGGCGATTCAAGCGGCTTGCTGATGAAATCATTTTGCTAGACAAATTCTCAGACATATTGTATGCGGAGAACCAAGAAAAGTTGAGGCAATTTAACACAATAATGGTGGCTCACAGGGCCTTTACTGCTTATCTAGGCTATGATAACATTGAGAACGATCTGAAAGTGCCGGTCTTCGGCAACAGGTTGCTCTTGCGTGCAGAAGAGCGGACTGCACCAAAAAACCAATACTACCTGCTAGAACAGGCAGGCATACGTCATCCAAAGATATATCACAAGGCTTCAGAGATAGATGGGCCGGTTATGATAAAGGTGCAGGAAGCTAGGCGCAAGCTGGAAAGAGCATTTTTCATCGCGTCCTCGTACGAGGACTACGAGAAAAAGTCAAAGCAAAAGATTGAGCAGGGTCTTGTGACAAAGCAGGATCTCGACAGAGCAACAATTGAGGAATATGTGCCAGGCACCTATTTCAATTTGAATTTTTTTGTCTCTCCTCTTACAGATGAGACAGAATTTCTTGGAATAGAGCGGAGACTTCAAACTAACATACACGACATTGTATCACTCTCTGCAAGACAGCAGATGGAAATAGATGTCCAAATACAAAATATCGAGGTAGGTCATACTCCCGCTAGTATAAGGGAGTCGCTTCTAGAGAAAGTCTTTGAAATGGGCGACAGGATTGCTGTCGCAGCAAGAAAAGAGTATCCGCCTGGCATAATTGGCCCTATTTCGCTTCAGAGCATTGTCACAGTTGACCTTGACTTTGTAGTATACGACGTTTCGCTGCGCGTGCCAGGTAATCCTATAATGGCTACTACAAGCCCCTATACAAAATATTATTATGGCTACACGATGGGAGTAGGCCGCAGAACTGCCATGGAGATAAAGAAAGCTATTTGGCAAAGGAAGCTGCCGGACATTGTGACTTAACCTACCGCTCTATGGCTTCTTCAAAAAGACCCTTTCTTACCTTAATTGGTATGTCATAATACGCGGCCAGCGCTATAGAGTCAGAAGCACGATAATTGCGGAGGATAATTTCACCTTTTTTGCTCTTAAAGTAGAGGTTTGCCCGCAGAACTGAGCCACTTTGATAGACATGCACTTTGACCAGCAGAAGATCCTGCATTACGGCAATTTCTTCAACCAAGTTGTAGATTGTAGGTATACTGCCCTTGTCTCCTTCTTGAAAACGTGAAATGTGCCTTGCCACCTCGCCGGAAAAAGCTCGCATTGGGAATTCTTTGCCTTCATTTGACTTTAATATTACGACTCCTTCAAGCCCCAGCTGGTCCACGAACCCCACATAACTTATTCTGGCAAGAATGTATTCTTCATCCTCTTCAGGAGGGTTCGCTGACATTGTGTCGCTACTATGATAGATTTACCGAGAATTAAGCGTTTACGGATCTACGATAGGATTTAATTTACAGTCGGAGCTAATTTCATTTACAGATAATCAGACATGAAAGAAAAGAAATGGCAAGGTTTAAGAGAAAGCGGTTTTAGAGTCTTTTTCGTAGGCTTTTTCTCGCTTGTAATTGCATTCCTCATATATAGCCGGCTCACGATGCCTTCTTCAGAGCTACTGAGGGTTGAATCGGATGAGCTAATTGGGCTTGCGTATGGGATGCTTGCCATAACTGCAGCTTCCATAGCAGCGATGTTATACGGCGCATACATAATTTTTCGGTCAGAGCAGATCCGGACTGCACTAGACTCTACTGACAGCCTGATTTCATTTATCACACGCCCATTTTCTGGCCGAGATTATTGGAAAATGATGATAGTTGCTGCAATTAGTTATGGGGTTTTTTTTGGCTTTCTATCTCAGATACTTGTATACCGGGCAGATGTATCTTTTACGGAAAAGGGGATCAAGGTACCATCGCTTAACTTAATACCATGCTGTGCTGCCCCTGGCTACATGCCTATGCTTACTGTCTACATCACTGATCATTTTTTAATATTGATAATACCGATCAATGTGATTCTTGCTACAATTGTATCTTTGCTAGTAGGCTTTAATGTTGCACTCAGCGTCTTTGCATTTAGGTTGAAAAAGTCGCTTCAGACAAAGACATCCCTTGCAGCAGGAATCGGAGCCGCAAGCGGCCTGTTTGTAGGGTGCCCCACCTGCGCTGGCAGTCTCATTTCAGCCCTGCTTGGAATTGGAGTGGCAGGAGCAGGAGGTACAAGCGCAAGTGTGCTTGCCCCGTTCCAGACACTGTTTATAGCGGCGAGCATCCCTGCGTTGGTTGTTGCGCCATTTTTAACTGCTCGAAGCATCAAGTCGGCTTCAAGCTGCAACATTACCTGAGACTCTATTCTTGTGTTGCTATAAGTTCAGACCGGGCCATCTTTTTTGATATGCTATCTAGGTACATCTGCATGTGGGGTTCTGCAATCCATATTTTCCCGTCGCCAAAGAGGTAGCCGTACCTCTGTGAGCTTCCTATTTTCTCACGCATCTTAAGCTCCTCAAGGTAAATATGAGGTATTGTTGAGTCGTCAAATCCGTGTTTCCTTGCTATAGTGTCCAACATCCCATGCATACCCGAGCCGTGCTGCGCCGCTTCCTTGATCCTGTAGGCGATGTCCTTAGGTATACCGAGGGCCTCTGCAAGCTTTCTATGTACGTGCTTGCCATAATTGTCATCTCCGCCCCTAACATTGAGCCGCAAGCTGGTTGCTAGCGCGACCTTGATCACTTCAGGGTCGAGAAATGGTTCCCGCAGCTCGATGCTATGCGCCATTGTTATCTTGTCTTCACGCTCTAGCGTCTCCTTGTAGAGCAAAAGAAGATCCTCTATCATGTGTCTGCGCAGCATTTTGTAGCCTTCCTTTTCTACGACCTTAGCATACCAAGAATAGCCCCCAAATAGCTCATCTGCACCCTGACCTGTAAGCATCACTTTTATTCCGTCTTCATGGGCCAGCTTGACAGCACCGTATACTGGCAGCGCTACTTCAACCTGTCCTGCGTTACTATCCTCGATGACATTCATCACTTCAGGTATCAACCTCTCCATCCCCTCTTGGTCAAGCTCACAAACCTTCAGCTCAAGGCCTAGTCTATCAGCTATCTGGCGTGCATTGGATATGTCGCTAGATCCACTCACGCCACCAGTGTAGCATATTACTTCAGGCACCATCTTGGCGGCAAGGTACGCGATAAGAACGCTGTCGATACCACCAGAAAATATTATCCCTATCCTCTGGAAGTCTTGAACGCGCTTTTTCATTGCATCAACCAATGCATTCCTATACGCTTCAACTGCAGACGTCATCGTTCTATGGATTATTCGGACCTTTAGAGGGATCGGGGCTGCAACTTGGAAGCTCTGAAGGCGACCGTCCTGCGAAATAATGACTGCACTACCCGGCAGTATACCTCTTGTGGGTTCTTTTATGCCGATTTTCCACAGGGCTTTGCGTTCAGATGCAAAAGCCACGAACTTGCTTGTATCGGCGTAATACAGCTGCCTCACACCTATCCTGTCCCTTACAAGCATTGTCTCGCCGGTCTTATTATCCTGTATTGCAAGTGCATAGACACCATCAAGCTCTGCAACTGTTTTCTTTATTGCTCCAAGCAGACTATTTT
>DAINBL010000099.1:0-5191 GCA_036732945.1 Nitrososphaera sp.
TATTATTTTACCTTGTACTAATTTTGCTAGTTAGTGGAAACGTAAATGCCTAAATAATAAACCCTACCCATATTTTTCTTAGCAGTGGCAGGGCGTCGGTTAACAACAGCATCTGATGTTGAAGCCATGAAGAGAAGCGCCTTACGAATGTCGCTTGTGGCCATCGTCTCAGTTTTCATTTTTGAATTTACTGCTGGACTTTTAACAAACAGCCTCGCCCTCATAACAGACAGCACCCATGCGCTGCTCGATGCTGTGGTCACTGCAATATTGATAATAGCCGTCAGGCTAGCGCTCAAGCCAAAGGATGTCGACCATACTTATGGACATGGCAAAATCGAGACAATTGGAGGATTCATCGGTGGAATCGCACTTTTTGTGGTCGCAATATTTTTCATAAATGAGGCGGTTACTAGGCTTGCCTTCCCTGGGTCAGCTTCGCTAGTTGTTACTCCCGGCACAATTGGCTTTGCAGCAGTAGCCTACACCTTGGCTATTGATGGCTTTAGGATAATTGTCCTTGGCAGGGCGATGAAACAGGCTGCTGCGGCGCAGATGACTGGGTCAACTACATTGAAGGCAGACTTTTACCATGCCTTTGCAGATCTTGCTTCAACCAGCGTGGCCTTTGTGGGCCTATGGCTTGTTACCATCGGCTTTAGGCAGGGCGACTCTATTGCGGCAATCATACTTGGCAGCTTCCTTTCATATCTTAGTGTAAGATTTGCATATCAAAACGCGATGGAGCTAACCGACGTGATATCTCCTCGCCTTGTTGGAAGAGTACAGCAGGCTGCAAATGAAACTGAAGGTGTGTTGCGGTCGGACGATATCAAAATGCGTCGAGTTGGAAGTGAGATCTTTGTAGAAGCCACAATAGCACTCCCGGCGGAAATAAGCTTTGAAAGTGCACATGAAATAAGTGCAAATGTTGAAGACAATATTGCCAGGAGCCTTTCTGGCTCTGGAATGCATGTCAAGCCAAGAAACATCACTGTTCACTTTGAACCTGTGGTCGGGCTCGACATGCCGCCCGAATTAGTAATTCAAAGAGCAGCATCTCAAGTGAGCGGAGTCAGAGGAGTGCACAACGTCATTATTTCAAAAATCGCCAACACCCGTTCAATGAACGCATCACTTCACATTCAAGTCAATAGATCGGCAACGCTGGCCGAGGCTCATTCAATAGCCAACGCAGTCGAAGACTCTATAAAGAATCAGTTGACAGCTGTAGAAAATATTACAGTGCATCTTGAGCCAGTGATGCCCGATGTTGAAGGGATGGAACCGATTGCTGACGTCACAATGCACGATTTCATAAGAAACGCCATCCTTAGCAGCGCAAGTGGTGTCAAAAAAGTGGACAGGATTGGAATATACAGAACAGCAGAAGACATTCTAAAAATTGATGTGAACTGTTCCTTTAGCAGCCAAATGACTATAGAACAGATTCATGAACGTGTTTCAGAGATTGAGAAACAGATAAGGATAAAATATCGTGGCTCGATCGTGACGATACATGCAGAGCCGAGCTAGACAACAACAACTACTACTATTATAGATGCTGGGAGTGCATTGGGCCATTTTTACATGACGCCATCGTTATCATCTTCCTTCTCTTTCTTGTTGCGAGTCGAGCTTTAGACCAAGAGTAATTGGCAAAGTATATTGACTTATGTATACATGAAATAGTATTGTAGCAAGCATTTGCCATCAATAATTACTGTAACGCCAAAGCTTTTGAGAGAACTGATCCCTCCACGATCATATTCCTCAAGAAAAGGGGACAATGGTACCGTGCTCATAGCAGGCGGAAGCAGGTTCTATCATGGGGCGCCAGTGCTTGCAACTATGGCTGCTTTGCGCTCAGGCGTTGACTTGGTCTACACCGCGGTGCCCCGTTCTATAATCACTGCCGTCCGATCGTTTTCCCCTGCAATAATTGCCCTTCCATTGCCCGATGACAAACTCACGAAGGGTTCGGCGAACCGGCTCATCGCCATGCTACCAAAAAATGCAGACTGCGCTTCAATAGGCATGGGGATGAGTCTAGAACCTGAAGCGCTAGCAACACTTGTTAGAAAGCTCAAGCAAGCGGGTACAAAACTTCTACTTGATGCTTCGGCTCTTATCCCTCAGATTTTGGAAGAGATTGGAAATACTGGGACCATTGTCACTCCACACGTAGGAGAGTACAAACGGCTTTTTGGAAGCGAACCCGGAACAACTAAGGAGGAAATGACATCAAATGTGCATAAAATGGCAAAGGAGCATGGAATCACAATAGCCCTGAAGGGATGGGTCAATATCATTTCTGATGGCGAACAACTTACAGCTATAAAGAGGGCAACACCTGCAATGACGGTGGGAGGCACAGGCGACGTACTGTCTGGCCTTGCGGCAGGGCTACTCGCCAAGATGAAGCCTTTTGATGCAGCAGTAGTTGCAATCTACATTAACGGTCTTGCAGGTAATCTTGCATTTAAGCATGCAGGCCTACACATAATTGCAACAGATCTAATTGATAATCTACCGGCTGCGATGAAGCAGTTCGACAAGATCAGACACATTTAGAGATAATTCATAACTAGTTATGACATACTCGTTTCAGCTCTGTGTGCTTCCACACAACCCTGATAAATGAAATTCAATTAGCGATCTGTTTTCTGTTATAACTCGCTCGATCCAATGTTGCAGTGGTCTTCTGTAGATCCGTAGACTCCCGCCTATAAGATTCATACTTAATGGATATATTCTATCTGAAGATGCTCAGCTCAATCCAATTGTGATATGTAACTTTTTTAATAGAGCTAGAGCTTCTTCATTTTCATGGGCGAAAATGACGACCGAGTTGAACCGCAATACATTACATTTGAAGAATTTTCTAAAGTACAACTGAAGGTAGGCAAAGTCATTCAATCTGAAAGCATGCCCGGCATGAAGAAGGTCTTCAAGGCAACAATTGACCTTGGCACAGAACAGCGGGAACTTGCAGTTGGCGGAGCTCTGTACTACAAGCCAGAAGAATTTGTTGGCAGGCTTGTCGTTGTCTGTACAAATCTGGAGCCAAAAAAAATAGGTAATATACTCTCTAAGGGTATGCTCCTGGCGGCAGATGGACCGGAGGGTAGGCCCGTGTTTCTAACAATATCTGAGGACATTCCAGTTGGCGCGTCAATTCACTGAGATTAAGTATAATCAGAATTTTTTTTGTGGATGGTAAGAAAGACTACTACTGAATTTGATACCTTTCAATATGTTATCAAGCTTCAATGGTTCTCCAATCCATTTATTTTTGCCAAGAATGCGCAAATGGAAGTGTAGTCTTGATCCGAAAAACCCATGTTGTTTGCCGCACGAAATATCTGCTGCGCAAGAGCAGTTTGGGGAATCGTTATGCCGGTTCCCTGTGCGGTGCTGGTGGCAAGCTCTAAATCCTTTAACATATTTTTCAGATGGAATGTCGGTGAGAAGTCACTTTTTACCATCTTGGGACCTTTCTTTTCTGAAAGACCGGTCTTGAAATACGTTGAGTTCAGTATTTCAATAAATATCGAGGGATCTATGCCTGCTCTTCTGACAAGCGTTATACCTTCCGATAGCCCGCTAGCGATGAGTGCAATATTTAGGTTGAGCGCGAGCTTGATGGTGTTTGCAGATCCATCTTTTTCGCCAACATAAAAAATTCTGCCCAACTTTTCGATAACTTGCCTGACTTTCTCAAATGCTTGTCTGTTACCTGAGACTATAGGGATAAGTTCGCCAGCCTCGGCTGCAGCCGGACCCCCCATTACAGGGATGCCAAGCATCTCTATGCCTGCACTACGTAGACGCTGTACACAGTGTTCTGACTGCGATGGTGAAATTGTACTTGCGTCAGCAACTACCAGATTGTGGTTGCCTGATTCTATGACTCCTTTTGTTCCAAAGAGGATGTCCTTTACTGCCTCAAAATCGGTGACGACAGTTATTAGAAGGTCGCAACCTTCAGCAAGCTCTCTCGGGCTCAAAGCGACGGTAGCCTTATTTGAAAATTGGTCTGCCTTTGAGCGAGTCCGATTATATATCGAGACCATGTGCCCGCTGTCGATTAGCCTCTTTGTAATGCCGGAGCCCATTAACCCGAGTCCTGCTATGCCTACTTTCATGTAATTGAGGTGGTGTCCACAGTGGAGATAATAAAAAACTATGTGTTGGTTGGGTAACTAACCCCCTCCCCTACAGGTGTCCTGTGATTTATAGACATGTTCCTGGCATAGAAGAAAAACATGCGAGGACTATGGCACAGTGGAGGTGGAGCTATTCTTGAAGAAAAGAAAAGCAAGTCTATAATTCATCCCTTTGTTATCAAAGGCTATAATGGCCTTACGCTAAATCCCTACCAGGGGTGCAGCCACCGCTGCGCATACTGCTATGCCACATACGAGTGGTCGCCTGAATTTTACGACAAGATTTACGCCAAGAGCAATGCACCAGAGGTGCTCGAAAAGGAGCTTGCGGCGTGGAATTCAGATAATGTCACACCTGTCATGGTATCTTCTGCGACGGACCCATACCAGCCAGCAGAATTGCGCTTTCAATTGACGAGAAGATGCGTAGAGGTTCTGCAGAAATACAATGTACCTTACTATGTATTTACCAAGTCTGCATTGATTGAGCGTGACTTACAGCTCCACAGGCAATATCGGCAAAACTGCTTTCTAGTATGGTCGATAACCACATGCAACGAGAAGAAAAGAAGAATAATCGAGCCGGGTACAGCTCCAGCTACTAAATTATTCAAAGTAATCAAAAAATTTGCTGACGCGGGGTTGTGCTGTGGTGTCAACATTGACCCAATCATACCTCTTGTAACTGACAATGAGCAAGAGCTAGATGGCCTTGTCAGTACTTGCAGGGAGGCTGGTGTGCGCCATGTCTTTGGCGCGCCGCTAAGGTTGCGAACAGATATCTGGCAGAGAATGAAGCTCGTGCTTCGACTTCTTGAATTCTCAGATGGCACTGAACGCTATAAGGAGATATATGGCTTTGAAGAGCCGCTTGGCTCTAGCTACGTTGCAGCAAACAAGAGATATGTAAATAAAATCATCGGTAGGCTGGAAAGCATGATAAAAAGCAATGGAATGATATGTGATTTTCCAGAACATATGGGCGCAAAGAGGATAGATAAATCTAGTCTTGGACAGACTAC
>DAINBL010000100.1:0-5105 GCA_036732945.1 Nitrososphaera sp.
CTGCCACACTTGCAAGAATTATGAAAAGATAGTTTAGCTTTGAAATTGGCAGGCCACTAACCCGTGCTTGCTCTTCATCAAAAGTGATGTACATCAGTTTCCTATAGAGCAGGATGATTATGGACAGAATTATGCCAGTCATTGCCAGTATCGCCAGGGTGTCCTCTATGCTGACAAGCATGATGCTTCCAAACAAAAAGCTGAATAGGTCAAGCGTGAACCCGCCTGACACGCTTATGAGTAGTATGCCAAGTGCAAGGCCGGACGAAAGCAATATTGCGACAGTCGCATCCGCCGGTATCTTGGTAGACTGACGTAACTTTGTGATGCCCACCGCTCCTAGTATGGAAAGCGTGAGACCAGTCCAAAGAGGGTAAATGTTGGTAGCAAGCCCTATTGCTATGCCTCCAAACGCGGCGTGAGAAAGCGCATCACCAAAGAGCGAGTTGCGTCTTAGTACAAGAAACAGCCCGACCACTGATGAGGTTATGGCCACCGCAATGCCCGCAATGAGTGCACGCTGCATGAACCCGAATTCCAAAACTTCCAAAATCATCTATCTCTCATCCCATGTGAGTGTGGTTGTGTAGGTGCATGTGAGCCTGCATGCTAGATTCTGAATATGCCTTGAGGAGATCGGGATTTTCAAAAAATTCGTATGTCTTGCCGTGGAAGAACATTGAGCGGTTGATACATGCCACGCTTGTGGCAAACCTGTTAACCGCATCAAGGTCATGCGATGCCCAGATTATGGTGATCTTGTTCTCCTGATTCAGCTTTTTCAAAAGCAAATAAAACCTGTTTTGCATTTCAAGATCGATGCCTGTCACTGGCTCATCTAGTATCAAGAGCTTAGGATTGTTCACCATTGCCTTTGCTATCAGTACGCGCTGTTGCTGGCCGCCAGACAGCTCGCCCACTCTGCGATCCTTTTGTTCAAGCAGACCTACGGTTTCAAGCGCCAAAGCTATTTTCTCTTTAGATGTTTTGCCACTAATAGTGATCCCAAGTGACACAATTTCTTCAACTGTTGCGGGGAAGTTCTGCTCAATCGTTTTCTTTTGCGGTATGTATCCTATGCTTTTGAAGACTTTGTTGTTCTTCTTTTTGATGTCCTCTCCAAGAATTTTTATTGTGCCTGTGTAGTCATCAAGCAGCCCTAGCATGCAGCTAAAAAGTGTAGTCTTGCCGGCGCCGTTTGGGCCTATTATTCCAAGTATGTCTCCCTCATCAATTGTGAACCAAATGTTATTCAGAACCAAGCTACCTGAATATGCATACGAGAGCCTGTCGACCTCGACTATCTGCATTCTAGACCCTCCTTCAGACTTGCAATATTCTGCTTCATCTTGTCAATATATCCTATGCCTGCTGCCTGTTCCTCTTTGTCAACCCCTTCAATTGGGCTCAATACTAGCACCTTGCCGTTTGGGATCTCGTTGGCAATTGTATCTGCAAGCCTGCTGTCAACCAGATCTTCTGAATAAATGACATTGATATCTAATCCGTTTGCAAGCTCAATTATCTGCTGAATTGTCTGCGGCAATATTTCCCCCTCCGGCGAAACGCCATGGATGCTGTGCTGCCTCAGGCCATACCTTTCTGAAAAGTAGATAAATGCGTCGTGAAATGCTATAAAGTCTGATTTGTCACAGTCGGCAAGCTCTGACCTGATAAAAGCATCAAGTGAGTCAAGCTCTGCGGAAAATCGGTCAGCATTTTGATTGTAATAATCTGCGTTGGCCGGGTCTGACCTGGCCATCACATTGCGGATCCTGTCTATCTGATGCTTTGCAAGCATTGGGTCTAGCCAGATGTGAGGGTTAACTCCAACAACAGCAGCACCACCTTCGTGCCCGTGCTCATCATCTCCCGTTTCATTTTCTTCTTTATAATCAAATTCGATCCCTTCGCTAGTGTTAGCAATAACTTTGGCTTTCATGTCATTTGCCCATCTTTCAAAACCTGCCCCATTGATGACCAGCACATCGGCCGAGCGCCCTCTTGAAATATCCTCTGCTGTAGGCTCCCAGTCGTGTGGCTCTATACCTGCTGGGACAAGACTTGACACTTCTGCCCTGTCGCCAGCAACCCTGGAGGCAAATTCGTAAAGTGGGTAAAAGGATGCAATAACTGTCATCTTTTTCTGCTCTTCTCTATCTTGCTGAGCTGGCCTACCCGTCTGTGCAGTGACAATCATTGCAAGTGGAATCAATATGGCAATGGCTGCTAGAGCGGCTCTGCTCTGATTCATCCTACTTTTTCTGACTGTTATTAAAGATATATACCTTTGTTATTAAAAAATATGGAATTCCTTATAAACAACTTAATAATAATACATCGCATTGACGATAGTTAGTATTTCACTTAATAACGATATCTTGACAGAGATAGACAACTTACAGAAAGCATTAGGCTTTTCTGGCAGATCTGAGATTGTAAGAGCCGGCATCAGAAATCTTCTGGCAGAAGAAAAGGACAGACAGGATTTGTATGGCGAGCTCTTTGCAGTCCTTTTGGCAATACACGATGAAAAATCAGACGATCAGGTGACAGAAATGCGACACGATTATGATAAGCTGATCACTACCCATATACACAACAAGATAGACAGAGACCGATGCCTTGAAATATTCCTGCTAAACGGCGAAGCTGTAGAGATAAAGGACATGACTAAGAAATTCCAGTCAAACAAAAAGATGGATCATGTAAAGCTGATAGCAATGTAATGTAGTAACAGGATAATCCGATAATCCCTATGATCACTTTTTTTACAAGCCCAATTGGGCTTGGACATGCAACTCGCGACATTGCCATTGCAGAGGAACTGAAAACTGACATCCAGTTTGTAAGTGGTGAAGGCGCGTCAACCCTGATCGCAAGAAAAGGATTCAAGTCCCTCGACGTTTACAAGCCTGATAAATTCATTGTCGAATCCGGGCAGCTTCAGCATGTATTCCAGTGGATCTTGAGGTATTATTTGTATTACAAAAAGTGCAAGGCTATTGCAAAGAAAATTCTGAACAATTGTAATGGATTGATAATAAGCGATGAGGACTTTGCCTCGATTGCAGTAGGCAACAAGATGGGTCAAAGGCGAGTACTGATAACCGACATTACTGAGACCCATTTTACAACAGGCCTAGCGTCAATATTGGAGAAAAAGATGAACAAGTCAATGCATAATATTATGCAGACGTGCGACTGTGTCATCATTCCTGAGGTTGGAGACGACAGAGAAAATATCCGCTACGTTGGCCCTGTAGTGAGGCAGGTTAGTGCTGACCGCAACACGCTGCGCAAACGATTTGGTTTTAGGAAAAACGCAATACTTGTCAGCGGCGGAGGAACAGATGCTGGCAAATACCTGATTCAAAAGGCAATAGAGGTGCATCTCTTACTTCAAAGCAAGCTAGATTCAGAACTCATAATCGTGCCTGGTCCTTCGCTAAGACTGCCTGATTCAAGGGAGTATCGTAACCTTGGTTTTGTCAACAACATGCATGATCTAATCTACGCTGCTGATCTCGTAATCTCCCTAGCTGGCAGATCTACGATGGATGAATCTATGGCATACGGAACGCCTGGAATTTTTATACCGATAAAGAACCACTTTGAGCAGGAGCAGGGCGCAGCACGCTTTGGCTTCAAGTATGAAGATATTTTTCGACTTGACTACCTGATCGAAGAAAAGATCGGATGCAGAAACAACGCAATGGATATGAAGGGTGCCGCGAGGGCGGCCAAAATTATTTCTATGCTTATGTGATGTATACAACTGTTGGAAAATCTTGTATCCCTGAAAAATGATATCCCATTTCCATCAAAACTTGCAATCTCATTAAATTATGAATCCAGTGAGATGGCCGTAGTTATATTTCTATCTTTGGTTTTATGATCATTCGTGGGTTAATCATATTACTCAAAGATAGATTGCCTGTATGTGATAAATGTAGAATATGCTTGCTGACCAAGAAACCTAAACATCTTTATGATTATTTAGATGACATCTAAAACTACATTTCTGGTAGAGGGTATTAATACTCCTAGCCAGCTGATTCATAGCAGTGTGAAGCCAAGCACGCTTGAAGAACTACTTGGTCAAGATTACAAGAGGATATCAAAAGAAATAGAGAAGTTCATCTCTGACTATATTTCTAAAAGCTCTGCAAAGGGGCTAGTAATAGGATTGAGCGGTGGTCTTGATTCGTCTGTAGTTCTGAAATTAAGTGTAAATGCGCTTGGGGCCTCAAAGGTGCTTGGACTTGTTATGCCAAGTGACACTACTCCAAATGATGATACCAATCATGCAATAGATCTAGCCAAGGATCTCAGGATAAAATATCGCGTTATTGATATCCACCCGATAATCAGAAAATTTGAAGAGATTCTGCCAGAGGACAAGGGAGCAAGAGGAAACCTGATGGCAAGAATTCGCATGAGCCTTCTATATTACTATGCGGGGATTAATGGATATCTTGTGGCAGGCACTTCTGATAAGAGTGAAATCCAAATTGGATATTTTAGTAAGTTTGGAGATGGAGCCGCAGATATCATGCCAATAGCTGGATTGTACAAGACACAGGTAAGATCTCTTGCAGAATATCTGGGAATTCCTGTAGTAATTGTTCAAAAGAAGAGCAGCCCTAGGCTCTGGGACAACCACCTAGCAGAAGAGGAGATAGGAATGGATTATGAAATAATAGACCAGATACTGTACTTGCTAGTCGACAAGAAAATGCAGCTAAAAGATGCGACAAGAAAGCTAGGAATAGATACAAAACATGTCAATAAGGTCAAGAAGATGATAGAAAAAAGCTTGCATAAACGTAGCCCTGCTGCTATCGTCTCTCTATGATCTTTTGTTTGCTTGTAGACATGAATCTAATTCCAAATTTGAAAAGTCTCATTGGTGTCTATTCCATTTGATGGTATTGTGTGGATCTCAGAAGAAGCACTCATGGCCACATTATTTCACGGCTGGAAGGTTCTGTATCTTTGCTCTGCAATCAAGTCAACTGCTAGTGGCAAACGCTTGACCCCTGTACCTTGGGATACCGTCAATGACATTACTCAAGAACAATGAGGACTTGATTGCAGACTAT
>DAINBL010000101.1:0-5072 GCA_036732945.1 Nitrososphaera sp.
CAATGTTGCGAAGACCAATGTTCCGTGCATCCATTTATTGTAACAGTGTTAATTTCGCCAAATTTCTATATAAAGTAAGGTACTGTTAGGAAGTTATCACCTCCAGGAATCAATATTGTAACGTAAACCTGCTTAAACCAGGCTCATCAAAATTCTGGGTTGATATTATCCTAAAAATGTAGCTGATATTGAGAATCATGTTAATATTAATTGCAGATGTATATACTAACCTTAGACATTGAATTATTGTGCCTTATATGCTGACTTCGTTTCACTATTATCTAGATAGTTGATTCTTTCTGGAGGGATTATTATATCACTATTGGCACAGTGTATATTTTGATTGATCTATAGCTTCAGTTCTGTTATTCATTTGATGCTATTTCTCTCGCAGCCCGCTGACCAATTTGTATATATTATTAGTATGATAGACAGAGAGCAGTCCGCGATACTGTACCTATTTTCGACATATCGTCCTCCTCCAAGTAACACTTTCAAAGGGCATTAGTTACTTATTATAGAGCGCTAGGCAACCAAGTGCTGCATTTGACCAAGGGAATCACATATCGTGATGCCGGCGTCGACACCGATATCATACACAGGGGCCAAAAGTCGATAGGCGAGATAATATCTGTGACTCACAAGATGCTTGCAATTGGTAAAGTAACCTCTGGTTTTGGACACTATGCTGGTCTTGTTAAACTAGCCCATGAAACCGTCGCACTCCACGCTGACGGTGTCGGGACAAAAGTGATTGTTGCGCAGATGATGAACAAATTCAACACAGTCGGCATTGACTGTGTAGCTATGAACGTAAATGATGTAATCTGCGTTGGCGCACAACCCGTTGCATTTATCGATTACATTGCACTGCGCCATGCAAACGAATGGCTATTGCAGGAGATAGCTAAGGGTCTAGTAAAGGGTGCCCAGCAGAGCAAGATGGCTATAGTCGGTGGCGAGACGGCTATTTTGCAGGATATAATCGCAGGCGATAATGAAAACGCCTTCGACCTGGCAGGAATGGTCATGGGAGTGGTTAAGGGCAAGCCAATTCTCGGAGCGATGATCAAGCCCGGCGACATTATCTTGGGAGTTGAAAGCAGTGGTCTCCACTCCAATGGCTACACACTTGCTAGGAAAGTCTTGCTTTCAAAGTATTCAGTAGACGATACTGCTGATCATCTGGTGCAGACGGTCGGCGAAGAGCTGTTGATCCCAACCAGAATTTACGTAAGGCCTGTATTGGAGATTTTGAAGAAACGAATAAGGGTGCACGGCCTAGCAAATATTACAGGGGGTGGATTTACAAAACTACCCCGTCTAAACCCCCGAGTGAGATATGTCTATGATAATCTTCCAGCACCGACAGGAATATTCAAGCAGATACAGCTTGACGGAAACATTGACAGCAAGGAAATGTATCGAACATTCAACATGGGTGTTGGTTTTTGCGTAGTTGCCTCAAAGGCAAGTACCGATGAAATTATTAGTGTTTTTGAAAAGCATAAGATCCGCTGCAAGCCTGTTGGCAAAATAGAGAAAGGTAAGGGCGAGGTGACTGCTAGAATAGATGGTAAAAATGAAACGCTATAAACAACAAAAATTAATATTCGTACTTTGCTGACTATACAGAATTGCTCTCATCAGTAGCGCAGGAGGCCAACGACAAAGACAACAACAACAACAACAGCAACAACTATCTGCAGGCCTGCAAGTCTATTGCAGAGCAGATAGAGAGTAGCAAGAATTTATTGTCAAGAGGGCAGGTTCTCGAAGTTGTCAGGAAGACTGCATCAAAATATCATCTACGCACGATACCTAGGAACGAGCACATTATCCAATATCTGCAAGATAACCGCTACCGCCGGATGCTTATGGTCAAACCGGCCAAGACGGCGTCAGGAGTTGCCGTAGTTGCAGTTATGCCTAAGCCCTATGGATGTCCGCATGGCAGGTGCACATATTGCCCTGGTGGCATTGAGTTCAACACCCCCCTTAGTTATATCGGCACTGAACCTGCAACAAAGTCCGCCCAGAAGTTCAGCTACGATCCTTACCAACAGGTCCGTTCGAAAATGGATCAGCTACAATCACGCGGACATGACACCGGCAAGACCGAGGTCGTTATTGTAGGCGGCACCTTCCCATTCATGCCAGTGGACTACCAGAGGCAGTTTGCCAAGTCGTGCTATGACGCTCTGAATGGCAAGAAATCATCCACTCTCCAGCAAGCAATGGCTACCAATGAGACTGCCGAAAACCGGTGTGTGGGCTTCACTGTTGAGACTAAACCTGACTATTGCAAGGAGCCACATATAGATCTGATGCTAGAGTTAGGGGTAACAAGGACAGAAATTGGCGTTCAATCTCTTAACAACAATGTATACAAATTAGTGAACAGAGGCTACACGATTGATGACGTTGTCCACGCATTCAAGATCGCTCGGGATGCAGGCTACAAGATAGTCGCTCATATGATGCCAGGATTGCCAGGGAGCTCGCCTGAAAAAGACATTGAAGATTTCAGGCGATTATTTGAAGATGATGCCTTCAAGCCTGACATGCTAAAGATTTACCCAACACTTGTGCTAGAGCACACTGGCCTATTCAAGATGCATAGTAGCGGCAAGTATCAGGCATACTCTGAGGACGAGCTCGTAAACGTAATTGTGGAGGCCAAAAAGGTAATACCAGAATGGGTGCGGATCATGCGCATCCAACGCGAAATTGAGTCAAAGGACATTATCGCTGGCCCTAAGAACGGCAACCTCCGACAGTTAGTTTTGCACAAGTTAAGACAACAGGGCTACAGGTGCAACTGTATCAGATGTAGAGAAACCGGCTTGCAAAGAAGGTACCCTTCAGAAGAAGAGGTAATATTAAGAAGAACAGATTACTCTGCTTCTGGAGGCTCTGAGATATTCCTTTCGTACGAAAGTAAAACTGGCGATACAATACTTGGATTCTTGAGGCTGAGAAAGGTGGCAAGACCACGTAGGATCGAGCTGGATTGCAGCGCGGTAGTGCGTGAGCTCCATATCTACGGGCAGGCGATCAGCACTGGCAGAAGTGTGAGAGACGATAGTTACCAGCATAGAGGACTGGGAATGAAACTGCTCAAGGAGGCTGAGCGCATCGCTAAAGGTGAATTGGGAGCGGACAAGATCGCAGTGATTAGTGCTGTTGGCACAAGGGAATATTACAAAAAGCTTGGCTATCATCAGGACGGTCCATATGTTTCAAGGTTGTTATAATAATGGAAGAGCAGTTAGTGATCGGTAAGGGAACTTGGATCGATAAAGTTGCAGACACTCTCATCAAAAGGGAGAAAAAGCTTGGTCGCAACTTGAGTCTAATAAGAGTTGAGAGCGGCCTTGGCGCATCAGGCATTCCTCACATCGGGAGCATGGCCGACGCAGTGAGAGCTTATGGCATTGCTCTTGCCCTTCAGAATTTTGGCTTCAAGTCTGAACTGGTTGCATATTCAGACGACATGGATGGACTTCGTAGAATACCTCAAGGTTTGCCAAACTGGTTACAGGATCACATTGCACGGCCTGTCTCAACCATTCCTGACCCATTTGGCAGCTGCCATGCCTCCTATGGTATGCACATGAGCAGTTTACTCTTGGATGGCCTCGACAAAGTAGGGATAAAGTATCTCTTTCAAAGTGGCAGCGAAGCGTACAGGCAAGGAATATTGACCAAGCAAATTGATACAATATTGAAGAACAGAATCAAGCTTGGGCAAAAGATAGCCGAGTTTGTAGGCCAGGACAAATATACCGAAGTATTACCTTATTTTCCTATATGCAGCAGTTGCGGGAGGCTCTATACAGCAGTAGCACAAGAGTACCTGGCAGATGAAAGGAAAGTTGCTTACGTATGCCGAGGCGGAAGGATAGGCAAGGAGGAAATCAAGGGCTGTGGCAACAAGGGCGAGGCGGACACAACAAAGGGCGAGGGCAAGCTTGCTTGGAAAGTCGAATTTGCAGCAAGGTGGCAGGCTCTTGACATACGCTTTGAGGCATATGGGAAGGATATTATGGATTCTGTCAGAGTAAACGACTGGGTTGCAGATGAAGTACTAAGCTACTCTCATCCCCTCCATGTGAAGTACGAGATGTTTCTAGACAAAGCAGGCAAAAAGATAAGCAAATCTTCAGGCAATGTATTGACGCCTCAAATGTGGCTGCGGTATGGCACGCCGGAATCGATACTGCTATTGCTGTTCAAACGCATTGCGGGCACTCGTCACATCGGGCTAGATGACGTGCCCGCCCTGATGGACGAATATGATTATTATGAAGATGTTTACTTTGGGAAAATAAGTGAGGGCAACTTGGCCAAGCTTACCAAGACCAAGGGAATCTATGAATACATTAACAAGCTCAATCCACCCAAACAAGCCGACCCCCACATTCCATATCGCTTCTTAGCACAGCAGGCTTCAATATTTCCTCCTGATGATGACAACCGCGACGAAAAGGTATTCAACCGGCTTCTCAAATATGGTATGGTCAAGGAAAAAAAGATTGATAGTGTCATGCATAAGATCCGGCTGGCATCCAAGTGGAGCTATGACATCATGCCAAGGGATGAAAAGTTTGAACTACGACTTTCCGATTTGCATAGAAAGGCAGTGCAGGAATTGATCGAAGCGATCAGATCGTTTACCGGCGTACCGGATTCTCCAGATAGTGCAAAAGATCTCCAGTCTAAGGTATTTTCTATCGCAAGGGCAAACGGCATTGAGCCTAAAGAGTTCTTTGCTTTATTGTATAGAATGTTTCTCAATGCCGATAGGGGCCCTAGGATAGGTAATTACTTACTTGACCTAGGAATAGACAGAGCAACAAGTCTGCTTAAGAGATATCTCGCTGGCTGACCAAATTTTATCCGATTAGTTATTTTCTCGTTTAGAATTGTGTAATAACCTTTAGGTCTTTTTAGGCATTTTTTGGTTGGACAGAGTGAATATAAAAGAATCAAACCTATCATAAATCCAATCGTACCTTATTTGGTTCAATTTCAATTTATCCTGTGTTACTCACGTAAACAAATACTTC
>DAINBL010000102.1:0-5035 GCA_036732945.1 Nitrososphaera sp.
TTGCAACAGTAAGCTCCGAGAGCCACAAAAGCATCGTCAAAAGGTTTTCTGCCAAACTAGTGTTGCTAGTCAGCGCAGACTTAATATAAACTACTTAGCGGACCAGCAATCCTCCAAATCTTATCAATCTTTCTTATTAGTAACTCTTTTTGATCTTCTGTACGAAGCGAATAGTATAGCAGTTAATTTGCAGTATGGCGTATATTATATTGGTTTGATTGCAAATATTGTTCACATTAGTCTGAATGCTCGAGGAGGCGGAGAGCGTCTCGCAGTCGCCACAATAAAGGCGATTTCATCTATGGGGATAGGTGTTGAGCTCTCCACTATGGAAAAGCCTGATTTGGCCTTGATACACAATGCCTATGGCACACGAATAGATGGAGACATCAAAAAGGTAAGAACGCTCAATATCCTCCAAAGATATAGCTCCCGCGGTTATAGTGTCACAGTAAATACCCATGGAGACATGCTTCCATTTTACCACAAAGACTTCACGAAGAAGAATGCGATCACATATTGTCACTATCCTATTGCAAGTTACTTAATTGATTGCGGTGACCCGGATTACTCGGGTGTCTTACAGAACATGCGTCTTTTAGGTATGGCACCCAAAGTCCACAATAGATACTATGATGCAGCCAAGAGTGCTTACATCAAGATGATGTTAAATTCTACTGTGCTTACTAATTCTGAATTTAGCCGCAAGGCGATCCTTAAGACATTTGAAGTGGATTCGACTGTATTACATCCACCTGTCGACGTCGATATTTTCCGTAAAGCATGCCTCACATCAAACATCCGCGATGACTCTATCTTGGTGATCTCTCGCTTTCACCCGACTAAAAAGATAGAAAACGCTATACATCTTGCCAGGCTGCTCCGTCAAAACGAGGTAGGCACGTGCATGAGTATTGTAGGAAATATGTCACCAGACGGCATTGGATACTTCAATTATCTGAGCGATCTTGTGAGGCACTATGGCTTGGAGGATTTTGTCAGATTTGAGATAAACGTCACGTTTGATAGGCTGCTTGATCTCATACGCAGATCAAAGGTCTACGTTCACCCACTACCAGGAGAGCCCTTTGGCATATCTACTGTGGAAGGGATGAGCGCTGGTATGATCCCGGTCGTTCCAGATATAGGAGGGCATACCGAATTCGTTCCCACAAAGTACCAGTTCCATACCTTTGGCCAAGGAGTACAAGCCGTAGCAGCGGCGCTTGCTGCACCTGCATCAGAACGCATCCAGTTAAGCCACTCCACACAAAAGTACTCTGTTACAAACTATGTCAAGAGATTCCAGCAAATACTGGTCGAAGTTATGGATATCGGCAAAAAACCTTTGGAATCAAAGCCTGTCATTTCACTTTCAAAGAGGCTACCAGAATCTATGACCGTCTGACCTAGCGAACTCGGGTATATACGTATGCCGTGTCAAGTATCTGGTCAGTGGTCCAGAGCGTAGGCAAGGTGATGGTGCCTATAAGTTTCAGACCAAAGCTTGCAATGACACTTCCCCACCCCCAGCCGCTCCGGTCTCTTGTGAGAGACTTCATGACATGGCTTCCCATGAAGTTAAAGCCAGAATTGTGCTTTATCTTCTCAATGGATAGCACCTGCCGGATGACGCTGTCTGCAAGCATCTCTCCCATTTCTGGTAGCCCGGAGATAAAGAATATAGGCTTTGACAGATCCAAGCTGCCATAATCAAAGCGCGTTGCATCTGCCCTTATCGCGTTATACTTGATGCCTGTGCTGGATGATACTGCATCCTGCAATTCCACAAGCTCGTCGTCAATCTCTATGCCATATGACCCCATCCCTAGAAGACTTGCGCAATATGCTATTCTACCATCGCCAGAACCAACATCAACTAGCTGATCAAACCCAAGCGACTTTGCTTCCAGTGCAAGCGTAAAGGCAGACAGCATCCACGTAGGGTAGAATGGTTGGTAGCTTGTGTCATATTTTTTACTGCTCAACCAATAGTTATTGATGTCTCCTTCGTAAATCCTGCATACGATTCCAGAAATCTCTGCATCATGTGACTTGAAATATATAGGATTGGCAGCTGCAAACCTGTGTAGCGAGTCAAGCACATCATTATCGATGGGCAAAGTCTTGGAGTAGTATAGAGGTATGATCTCAGTTAGCAAGCTTCTTGTAATTTTGTAGGATGTTACAAATTCTCTTTTGAGTAGGGCTATTGCTTCCGGGAGGGAATCATCAACTGTCATTATTTTTCTCTCAGTAAACTGATTCTGCGCTTGGACGCAAACCCCTTCTCATACTTTCATGGCCACATTCTTTACAACGATACAGCCTTCTGCGCTTATAGGTGTAGATAGTTTCCGGATCCTCTACAATTTCGTGACGTGTTTTTACCATGCAGTGGTCACAAAAGCGAAGCTCTGTTGACAAAATATATATCGTGAGATAATTATCTGCGCCTTTGGATATATGTTTTGGATAATCTCCTCCCTATGAAAAAAGTCAACTCGAAGTTATTTGCGATGAATCTTCTGTCCCATCTTTATTGCTCGATCAGAATTGATAGTGAAAAATAGGCTTGCCGGTCAATATGCTACTATAGCAATTTCTTGCATACAAAAATAGAGGACAAAATCGTAATCCATATTTCCGGTTCTACCTTGCTAGTTAACTAAGGTTTTACAAAGAAAAGCAAATGTTTATGAGTCAATGAACTGCGATGATTCTCGTAGTGATGTGGTCGAGTGTAGTGCTGTTTGTACTCACTTTTGCTGTCCTTGGACTATTGCTGGGATTCGCAGCAGTTTACGATACAAATCAAGAGGGGCAGATAGGCGACACCGTGATACATGAAAACATAAGTAGCAATGTCACACAGGGCAGTCCGTCTATCAGCACTGACGTCAGAGAAGAAAGCGGGCAGTAAAAAAGCCCTAATGGGAATTTCTTACTTCCTCAGTTTTCTTGCCAAAAGCTCTGGGACTTCTGCAGGGCGCTTTGCAACTGGTACGTTTGCCCTTGCATAGTTGGCCGCTTTTGATTCTGCAGAACCATAGTTGCCATAGACTATTGCACCAGCATGGCCCATTCTCTTCTCCTTTGGAGCTGCTCGTCCTGCAATGTATGCAATAACAGGCTTGATGAAGTCTGTCCTCATAATGTACTGCGCCAACTGCTCCTCGGCGTCTCCGCCTATCTCACCCACTACAACAACTGAGTCAACATCATCTCTGTCTCTGACAAGGTCGAATGCTTCAATAAGATTTGTGCCATTGATCGGATCACCTCCAATTCCAAGGCACAATCTCTGCCCAAAGCCCTTAGTTGTGAGGTTGAATGAAACATCATACATCAATGTTCCGCTACGGGAAAAAACCACGGTGGTCCCGGCCTTGAAGGGCTGTGCGGGCATGATCCCTACCTTCATTACCTCCGGCACAATGACGCCGGGAGTGTTTGGCCCAATCATCCTTGCACTATTTTTTCTTGCATATTCTAAAACTTTTATTGCGTCTCTGATCGGAATATGCTCCGGTATTGCGACCAGCAATTTAATGCCACTTTCAATTGCTTCAATTGCAGCCTTGAGGAAGAATGGTGCAGGAACAAAAATTCCAGATATTTGTGCGCCAGTTGCCTTAACAGCTTCACTCATGGTGTTGTACACAGGCGTACCTTCAAACTTCTGTCCTCCTTTGCCCGGAGTTACTCCTGCAGGAATGTTTGTTCCATAGGCCTTCATGAGCCTTGTGTGCGTCGATCCGTAGCTGCCAGTCATGCCCTGTATTATTACTGGCTTTCTGCCAAAGTCCTCGTCTCCCTCAGTCCCAACAAGTATGTCAAAAATGTTGAAGGTTTTTTCCACAGTTGTTGTCATCTTGATCCCCTGCTATTGTTTACCGCCGATACTGCAAAGTCTATTGCCTCCTCAACTGTATTATAGAGCTTTGCCCTACTGCCTTGGAGCATTTCCCTTGCCTTCTCCGAATCCGCTCCGGAGATCCTCGCAAACACCGGCACGTTCATGAGGTTGTTCTTGTACGCGTCCAGCACTGCTTGCGCTACAAGGTTGGTCCTTACAATGCCCCCAAAGAGGTTCACGAGTATCGCTTCAACTTTCTTGATTTTGCTTATCACTTTTAATGCCTCATAGATGGTCTCCGTTGTGGCCCTTCCTCCAAAGTCTAAGAAAGCCCCAGCCTTGCCCCCCGCATCTGAGACCATGTCAAGAGTCGACATTACAAGGCCTGCTCCGTTACCAATGATGGCTATGTTTCCATCGAGCTCCACTAAAGAAAAGCCGCTAACTTCGGCCTGCTTTTCAAGGTCCGACACATGCTCGTACTTTTTGAGCTCTGCATGCCGGAACATTGCATTATCATCGATTATCACTTTTGCGTCAAGCGCCATGAGAGAACCATCTTGTAGAACGGCGACAGGATTTATCTCTGCTAGTTCAGCCTCTTTTTCACTTACCATCTTTGATAGCTTGGTTGTAAAGTCAACAAAAGAAATGACAGTTTCTCCTTTCAAACCCAGTCTTGCGGCAGTCTCCTCGGCCTCTTGAGAATCCAGACCATCGATTGGCACGTCAACCATTACTTTACTTGCCGCATTTTCGATTTCAATGCCGCCTTCAGCGGAAGATATTAGCGAGTAACACCGCTTGCTCCTGTTGAGAAAAAGTGACAGGTACAATTCCTTTTTGATATCCGCCATTTCCTCAAGTAAGATACCGCGCGGAAATTCTCCCTTGACTTCTTTGTGCAACAGCTCATTGAAGTTGAGCTCCATCTCAGCTTGAGTTTTGCACTTGACAATAGCCCCCGCCTTGCCCCTCCCGCCGACTGTGAGTTGCGATTTGATTACGAGCGGATAGCCAAGTTTGTTACCACCCTCTCTTGCTTCTTGTATCGTGTGAGCAAGGTGTGACCTTGGTACCCTGATTCCAAATTCGTCAAAAAGCTCCTTTCCTTGGTATTCTAGTAATCTCATATTTTAAGCAAACAATCAATTATCGCTATTTATAAATCAAATT
>DAINBL010000103.1:0-5019 GCA_036732945.1 Nitrososphaera sp.
GGATCTGTGCTAATCAAGGCAAAGAAGGAAGACGTCCTAAAGGAGCTGGAGGAAAAGAAAGAACTGTCAAACACACGCATTATGGTTCTCGGCAAGCAGGAGGCAAGAGTGAAGGAAAACCTAAAGGAAGTTGAAAACAAGATAAATGAAATGATCCGCGGGATGCAGACTGGTGGCGCGTCATCGGCTGGATCAACTGGCAGTGCTGGTTCAAGACCTTTGGGATAGTAATACACTGCTTATAACTCCTCGTCGCAAAATAGAATCTTGAGTACTTTATTTTGTGTATATCGGAGCTTAGTACAAGAACGCGAACGCGTTAAGAAACACTCGGAACGTGGAAATGTTTAGCGAGTCATTATTGTGACTGTGTTAGGTACTCTTAAGGTGTAAAATCCTGCATCCTGAATATAGTTATAGAGGCCTTGAGACAGAGTATCTCCGGTGCCTGTTAGAATTGTGGTTGATGAGAGGGAGAGGAATAGCAATATACCTGAGCTACTGAAAAACGCAGGTGCTGTCATTGACTTTACACAATTAAAAGTAGGTGACTATGTCGTATCGTCTGAAACAGCAGTAGAGCGGAAAACTGTCCGTGACCTGATAAGCTCGATCTACGATGGTCGGCTCTTTCTACAGTGCTCTGACCTAATAAAGCACTATCAAAAACCACTATTGGTAGTGCAAGGCAACATTGCCGAACTTGCTGAAGCTCCTGAGGACGTAGAAGACACGGATACTAAGCTGCATGCAGAGCGGATGCCACTTGCGTACGATGCGCTCATAACGGTTGCAACGGAGTTCAGAATCCCAATTATCCATACACCTTCTGCAGAACAGACGGCGCAATTGCTGGTTACATTGGTCAACAGGAGCTTACGTGAAGGCAAGGCCACAGGTCCGCTATTGAGAAAGATTAAGAAGGAAAATCCCATTTACATACAACAACTTTCAGTACTAGCGTCTCTACCCGGGGTTGGAGAAAAACTTGCTGCCAGAATGCTCAAGAAATTCCACACTCCGATTAGGGCACTTAACGCCTCTGCAGCAGAGCTTGCCACCATACCGGGTTTTGGTCTTGCAAGGGCCGAGCGAGTGCGCAAGATCCTCAATACGTCCGATAATGTCAAGCAAGTGTTACAGAGGACTCTCTTTGACAATCAGGAAAAATAATACCTTTATCGCAAATATTAGAGATATGACGGATACACTTGTCAGTAAATGACTTGCATTATATCATGATAAGCTCTGTATATACTGAGATTCCTTGGCAACCCTGTAATCCCACCGCAAAGTCTAAGCAGGTGTAGGAGGCAGTCTCCAGGGAGCAAGAAAACCTGTTCAATGCAAGAATGGCTTGGAGAATCCTTTGCGCTATTCCTGCCTTCTAGACTCTATACTTTCCTTACCTAAACCGTCGAAGAGCCTGTGAATCGCTACAATCCTTAGACAGTCACATACATTTCAAGGCAGCTCAACTTGATGGTTATTTTACAAATATACACTATGTGATCAAGGCAAGCATGCGCATCAGTTATCCTCATTTTCCTTCGGAGAATCGAGCAAGCAAGGTAGTATGTGTATACAAGATGTGGACTTCTTTATGGATAATCGAAAAAGAGGACAACCCCTCAAAAGTAGAGTCATCATCGTTTTTGCAGATGATGCGGTTCCATCAAAAAGCTACATGAAGAGGGCATAACCCCTGACAAGAAAGTGCTGTCTAAACTAAGCAAAGGGACATTGTACGGTACGACGAGAAATTCAAAAAAATACGATTAGCTCAACCTATTTCGTGAGTTGATAATCGCCTGAAAAGATGGCGCAGTCGACTCAGACAATTTTGTATTTCCGCCTTAACCTATTGCCACATAACCTGCACTCTTTAGCATTAGGTCCAAATGCTCTGCCACATGCACTACAGTAGGCGATCCACCTTCTTGTGTGTGTGATACCTTTTCCGGCTACAGACTTAACAGGGATCTTCAAAGTGGTTGCAACGTTTGCGACTGCGTAGTCGTTGGTTACTAACATAATTCCCAGCTGTAGCGCAAGGGCAATTATTGAAATGTCTGCCTCTGAAAGTTTTGCATAGTCTCCGGTCTCCCTTGCCGCGGCAACAACATTTTGGATGCTTTCTCTGTCCGAATTCAGTATTTGCAGGGTATTTGATTCAATCAACGCTTCTATAGCCCCGTGCGACTTTTTGATATGCTTTACTTCATCAAGAATGGCCTGTGTGGTGCAGTATTGTAAGGACGATGACAGAAATACAACGCCGGAGTAAAATGCACCTGCGTCTAGTGCATATCTAAAAGCTGAATTTTCAGAATCCAAGCTTTGTCAGCTGCCTCATTCCTTTTTTCTGAAGCCGTAAGAATATGGCATCGTCAGAAAAGCGAAAAATGCTGATGGGCTCATCTCCATGAATTTTGAACGATTCTTGTCCGTCAAGTATCATGTGCGATTCGTGCGTACTCCGTAAAACGATTTCTTCCACTGGGATCACTACTTCTGGCATTCTGTTGACAGATGCAATTGGAGTCAGAAGCAGGCAGCTCATGCCTTCGTGCAATACCGGTCCGCCGACCGAAAATGAGTGACCTGTTGATCCTGTGGGCGTGGAGACCACGATGCCATCCATCCTCTGCCTTATTTCGTCCCCCATCAGCTCGATGGATAATAGAGGAGTTCTTGTGAGGTTCACTCTTAGTATGAGTATGTCATTTAGAACCGGAGGAAAGAGCTTGCCGTTGATTGAAGCCTGGATTCTCACGCGACAGTCATAAAAATACTTGCCTGCAAGTATTGCCTTGATCGCTTCGTCGATTGAGTCTGCGTCGATTTCAGACAGGATGCCGCGATGACCTCCGCTATTTATGCTAAAGAGTGGAACCTTTCCTGGTATGGTACGAAAAGCTCGTAAGGTGGTGCCGTCTCCACCTATTGCAAAGACAAGGTCAAGCTTAATGTCCTTTAATTCATCAGGCCTGATTGGCGTTGCATCTTCAATTATGAAGGGGAGCACAGAATGGACCTTGATCTTCCTCCTGCTGAGCAGAGTTGCGACCTTTCTAGCTGCACTGTTGGCTTCGCTACTCTCTCTTTTCGTGATTATCGCTACATTGTGGATGTTCGGTTCCATCTGGCCGCAGTGCTATAGCAGTAGACGAGTTCTTAAATGCCTTTACCCTAACAAAGATTAAAGTAGCAGTCAAAGGTAGCCATTCTCATGACGACTAGTGGATATGCTTACCCCGAAGTTCTAAGTGAGACCGAGTGGGTTGCTAACAACCTGAATAATCCAAACGTCAGGATTTTGGAAGTAGACTATGATCCGGAAAATGCATACAAGGAGGGGCACGTCCCTGGCGCACACCTTGTATGGTGGAAGCGCGACATCAACGATCCTATCCGCCGCGATATCATTGACAAGCAGCAGTTTGAGGCCCTTATGAGCAGGATTGGTGCGACGCATGAGACGGAGCTCATTTTGTATGGCGATTTTAATAATTGGTTTGCCGCATTTGCATTCTGGGTCTTCCAGTACTATGGCCACAAAAAAATTAAGATAATGAACGGTGGCCGAAAAAAGTGGGAGCTTGAAAGGCGCGAGTATTCAAAGGATGATCCATCAACTTCGCCTACAAGATACGTTGCAAAGCCACCAGAGGAAGGCATACGCGCTTACATGCCTGATATAAGAAGGGCTATTGAAAAGGCAGTGCAGACTGTACTTGTAGATGTGCGCTCGCCAAAAGAGTTTTCTGGTGAAATCACTGCCCCACCAGAGTACCCGGCGGAGTCTGCCCAGCGAGGTGGCCATATACCCGGTGCAAAGAATATCCCGTGGGCCCAAGCAGTCAGGGAAACAGATGGGACATTCAAGAGTCGTGAAGAGCTAGAGACGCTCTATGAAGGTAAGGGCGTAACGCCGGATAAGCATGTCATCTGCTACTGCAGAATTGGAGAGCGCTCATCACATAGCTGGTTCGTACTCAAATATCTGCTTGGCTACCCATCTGTTCGTAACTATGATGGCTCGTGGACCGAATGGGGCAACATGATCGGAAATCCGATAGAGAAATAAGTCCTTCTCTTCCTTCTTTGTTAGATGCAACAGCAAGGAAACCTGATCAAAAAGGGTCGTTTCTACTTCATTTATGATGGTGATCTCAACCTTGTACTTGAAGACAAAACGAAGCGCGGTCTGGAGGTGCGGGAGTTTGTCTTTGACGAAAAGCTTGGCGTACAAGCAGAGAGGGGAACGATATATGACTTGAACGGCAAAGGCCACAAAGTTGGAATCAGGTGGTATTTCCCGAAGTCAAAATACAGATTGGATCATGTCATAAAGATTGGAGAAGAGATGGAATTGCGGTACAAGGCAATAAGAGAAATGACATGTCCGGAAGATGAATAATAGATCGAAATACTTTTAGGAGAAATAACTTTTAGGTAAGTCTAGACATCATGTCTGTCTTATTGAGGGATAGAGTCTGGACGATGCTATCTGAAGTCGCCAAGAGGGGTGTTTATCCACTGCACGGCTACAAGCTGGGCATATACAGGATCCCGCTCGAGATTACTCAAACGTCAGAAATACAAAGTATCCTCAACGATCTTAAAAGTTCCGGCTTCAAGATGGACACTCACGCTGATAGAATCTATGTTACCTACAAGTGGACAGAGAAGGGCATCGATCTATACACCGGGAAAGAGCTCTCGGCAGACCTCAATATCACGGTTGAAATCGTTACAGGAGAGGTCGTGGATCTTATTTATCAGATAAGGCAACTGGAATACTTTGGAGATCCGTACTGGATTAGAAACTACCGACAGAAAGCAGACCAGAATGCCAAGATGGTCATTGACACTATTATCCGCAATACGAAAATAGGTGACAAGTTCATTGCTCACTTCCAGAAGGCGGAAAAGTTATCGCTTGAAGCAGCAATCAAGAAGCTGGAAGAAATAACTCCACTGGCAAAGAACCCCAAAGCACGGAGTGCAACTGCT
>DAINBL010000104.1:0-5011 GCA_036732945.1 Nitrososphaera sp.
TAGCAGAAGGTGGTCTATACGGAGCTAGCGTCTATGGACCGCTTACGGCAGAGGAAGCTCCCCATGCCATCTATATAGTAATTGCCCAACTCATAGGTGCCAGTCTCCTTGTCATGCTAATGGACGAGATGGTACAGAAGGGATGGGGCATCGGCTCGGGCCTAAGTCTGTTCATCATGGCAGGCGTCGCCCAGACAATTCTATGGAACGTGGTCAGCGTAGTCCCAGCAGATGATGGTTATTTGGGAATATTGCCGTTTACAATACAGGTCTCTTTAGACGGCCACGGTGCAGATGCCATCTTCCGCACAGGTCAGCTTCCAAGCCTCTTTACCCTATCGCTAACAATCGGAGTCATACTTGTACTCGTGTATGTTGAAGGTATACATGTCGACATCCCAATAGTTTCTACAAAATACAGAGGTTTCACAGCAGTATATCCAATCAAGCTGCTTTACACTTCAGTTATACCTGTCATACTGGCGTCTGCGCTAACTGCAAATGCGGTATTTATGGCACAGATGCTGTGGGCGAACTATAATCCGAACAACCAGAACCCGGTATTCAACTGGATCGCGCAATTTGACCCGAATTCAAGTGGGGGTCAGGCGACCCCGACAGGGGGCATACTGTACTATATCACAGCTCCTAGGAGCCTTGATGTAGTCGCGGCCGATCCTCTAAGGGCAGTAGGATACATCATATTCATGACAGCCATCGTCACAGTTTTTTCGAGGCTGTGGGTGGAGCTTGGCGGCCTGTCTGCAAAAACTGCGGCTCGTAATCTCCTCGACGCCGATGTGCAAGTACCAGGTTTCAGGCGCTCAGAAGGATCGGTGGAAGTGTTGCTCAACAAGTACATCCCTTCGCTGACGATAATCAGCGGAATAATCATTGGGCTTCTCGCTAGCGTTTCTGACGTGTTGGGCGTCTTCGGCAGCGGAACCGGCATTCTACTAATGGTCAGCATCATGGTAAGTTACTACCAGACACTGGTCAAAGAGCAGGTCGATACATACATGCCCAGTCTGGCGGCTCTACTTGGCAGAAAGTAAACGTGCAGTAATTGTTGGCATCCCAGGCGTGGGAAAGACCACCCTCATCACTCGTGCAGCTGAGATGCTCAACCAGAAATGCAAAACCACGGTTGTAATTTTTGGCACTATCATGTTTGAAGAGGCTAAAAAGATGGGCCTCAAAAACCGTGACGAAATGCGCAAGATGACTGTTGAAGATCAGCGGCGCCTGCAGGATGTGGCTGCTCAGCGAATTACAGAAATGAAGGATGACATAGTGATGATCGATACTCACCTTTTTATCAACACAGATGAAGGATATTATCCGGGGCTCCCAATGAGGCTGCTAAGTATCATGAAGCCAACTAATATGGTCATGGTTGCAGCAAATCCAAGGGAGATAGCAGAGAGGCGCAAATCTGACCAGACACGCCAGCGTGACATTGCTTCTGCAGAAAATATCCAAAAGGAGCTTGATATTTCGAGAGCTATGGTGGCGTCTTGCTCTATTCTAACTGGTGCGCCGTTTGCAATAATTATGAACAATGATGGTCAGATGGGCGAAGCAGCAGCAAATATAGCAAAGATATTGCTAGGAGATGGGAGTTGTTGAATCTGCTGCAGGATCTGTTTATGCAGTCGCCTTTATCGCCCCAGTATACCACACACCCAATATTTCCTGACATGCTAAGCGCCATGCTTGTTGCGCTGCTGATAGCAGTTAGCATGAATTTTGCATTTGCGATGCTCCGGAAAAAGACCACCGACATTGAAAAGATGAGCAAGGTCATGAAGGAGACAAATGAATGGCGCAAGCAATATACTGACGCGATCAAAAAGCAAGATAAGCCCAGAATTGAGGAGCTGAAAAAGAGGCAAGCCTATGTTAACAAAATGGCCCTTGAAATGCAGCAACAGCAAATGCGTCCGATGTTTATCTATATGATACCGTCCTTCCTCATCTGGATCTTTGTGTTCCCTACGATATTTGGCGCAACCGTGTCGCTATCGCCGATATATATCCCCTGGATAACATGCAGTGACCAAAATGTGCAAACCGACACTCAACCAAAATTAGATGGAAATGGCCAACCTTTAACAAATCCCGATGGGAGCATCACTCCTAACGGTTCCTGCAGAGTGCCGGGGCAGGTTTATCTGTGGGGTTGGTTCCTGCTAACCTCATTTGCATTTAGTGGAATTATATCCAAGGTGACAAAGACAAATATGCCGAGCATAACAGGATAAGATGGTCGTCAGTAAATTATTTAGCATTGTAATTTCAGGCTGGCCTGCAGTAGGCAAGACTACCATAGCCTGCAAGCTCGCAGAAGAATTTGACAGTGTAATGTACAATGGAGGCGACATATTAAAGATGCTTGCCGAAGACAAAGGATATTCAGTTAAAGGAGATGATTGGTGGGACACCGCTGAAGCAAAAAAGTTTATGGAGGAACGCAAGTCAGATCCTTCCTTTGACAAAAAAGTAGACAACAAGCTCATTGAGATAGTGAAGAAAGGGGGGACAGTTATTACAAGCTACACACTGCCTTGGCTTGTACTAGAGGAATCAGTCGTCATCATCATCAAGTTTTGGCTTCGAGGGTCGCCGGAAAACCGCGCTAAGAGGATGGCCAACCGCGACGACATCAGCTTTGCGGAGGCAAAAAGTATAATCAAGCTCAGGGACGAGGAGAACAAAAGGATCTATTATAGACTATATGGCTTTCGCTTTGGCGAAGACCTTGCTGTCTTTGACTATGTGCTCAACACAGATAGGCTATCCCTTGACTCCCTTGTAGAGATATCCAAATTAATAGTCAGACGGCACATAGGTGTACCGCCTTGCTGATGTTACCGCAGCTAGAGAACCTTATCAAGATAGACGATGACATTACCAACGACAACTATGGTCATTACCCGGATAAGAGATCAATCGAGTCACTGCTGTATTATGGACTAGTGCTTGTGGATAAGCCGGCTGGCCCTACAAGCCATGAAGTCGTAGCATGGATGAAGCGCATATTGGGGATAGAAAAGGCAGGACACAGCGGCACGCTTGACCCTGGCGCAACAGGTCTTCTGCCAATAGGATTGGGCGAAGGCACCAAGGCGCTCTCTGTGCTGTTGTTAGGACCAAAAGAATATTATGCGCTGGCGCGCCTGCACTCACATGTTTCACCAGATAGATTAAGAAAAGTAATGCAGGAATTTACAGGGGAAATATATCAACGGCCGCCTCAGCGCTCATCCGTCCGACGTGTGACTCGCGTCAGAAGCGTATACGAATTTGACTATCTTGAAAATTATGACAGGCTGGTGCTCATGCGTATCCTATGCCAAGCAGGCACATACATCCGCAAGATAATCTATGATATTGGCGAGGTCATGTCACCGGGAGCCACTATGGTAGAGCTCCGCAGGACAAGGGTGAGCAACCTGTCAGAACAGAATGATGGTCTTGTTCGCCTGCATGATATTGCAGATGCCTATCAGCGCTACAAGGAAAGCAAGGACGAGGAAAAACTGCGTAGGCTAATCCTACCAATAGAACACTGCCTGGTAGGTATACGGGCTATCACCGTGCGCGACACTGCAGTCGATGCGTTGTGCCACGGTGCACCACTTGCAGTGCCGGGTGTGATAGCAGTGCCAAAAGACCTACGCATCGGCGAGCTTGTAGGGGTCTACACTCTAAAGGGAGAGATAGTAGGGTTGGCACAGACTGCGATGACAAAGGAAGAGATCGAACAGAATGTCCGCGGTATTGCCTTTGTCATGAAACGCATAATCATGAAGCCCAATACCTACCCAAAGGCGTGGCGTTCAAAGGGCGAACAGTCCATCAATGTAGCGATACCCCCAGAGGTCGACCTTGACAAGCTTGAAAATGAAAATGTCGATGAATTCTAAGAATTAATTTTAGAGGGTTTCGCCAATGCCTGGCCGCTTGCGGTCTAGCTTGGCAATATTCTTTGCAAGGTTTTCAATTGTGCCGGGAATGTGACAGCGACACATGCAATCGTTGCAATCGACATGATTCCCTGCCTTACAATGATCAGATAATCCAGGAGTAGCCAAAAGCACTGATTGGTGCTACATTCCTCAATTTTTAGCTTTGTCTTTACCCATGATTAATATACTGATGTGGTGGCTAGTGCACATGTTATGTGATGCCGGGGTCGCCTAGCCCGGAAGGGCGCAAGCCTGGAATTTGTCAAACCGGCCAGCTTGTGACCCGTAAGGGTCCCGAGGGTTCAAATCCCTCTCCCGGCGCTCATCTAGGGGAGATTAGTGCATGCTTTAAAGCTCATGGCTACTGGAGTAAAGCAGCAGTAGCATGCTTGGGAGAAGGACGACGACAAACGGATGCAACACCCCTTCTGAATAACCGTCTAAGCAACACTGCCAACAGACGTCCAGAACAAAACCATCATTTAGAATTGCTCTTGAAATAGAGAAGGAAGAATGGAAGCCATCTTGCAATGCTTTAGACAAGAAGACAGAAAGAAGTTTGATGAGATGATGCTGGACATTCCTAGATTATACATCCCAGCTTGCTCATATTCTGTTCAGTATGTGAGACGTCATCCCATACTATGGATATCTATTCTCCTATACCATTTCAAACAGCTAACCGACTGCAGCAAACAGGTTGAGCAAATAGAGGCAAGTCGAATGGTTATTGTTGTTAGAGAAAGAAAAGGTATGGGAAGATTAACAGCGCTACCATCAATTGAAGCTGTTATGATTCCTATGACCTGAGCCGGATAAATCCGCCTGTGATAAGCTTCTTTCCCTGTGTGATTAGACCAAAGAACTCATTCCCAAGTGGCTCAATACTTTTGTCTTGCATCATCTTTGCGAAGACTTCCTCACAGTGCTTGTGGTCTCTAAAGTGTTGCTGCTCTATCCAAACTTCCTCCTCATCTTCGGCGGCGGTGGAAAGGGTCTTGTCGATACTGTCCAGAAGGTCCATGCCGCTTTTTTTTGCA
>DAINBL010000105.1:0-4963 GCA_036732945.1 Nitrososphaera sp.
TATAATATCTTTTGAGTGGATCTATCATATATTTCCCATAAACTTTATAAATAATTTCCCTCCAAATAAATAAAAAATGCCTCGAGCTGACGGCGGATATTGTTATGGACACAACATTCATGTTCAGGTTCTGCTGAGGATTGCCTAGGGCAAACTCATGCTTTAGCAAGCACGGCTTATGCGAATATTTGGTGAGAGATAAAATTGGTTGAAATGACAGGCGCAAAAGCGTTGATTCAAGCCCTTGAGAAGGAGGGCGTAGACGTAGTCTTTGGACTTCCGGGAGGAGCAAACCTGCCGATATACGATGCCTTGGTAGATGCAAACTTTAGGCACATCCTAGTAAGGCACGAACAATCGGCTGCTCATATGGCTGATGGCTACGCCAGAATAAAGAGAAAGGCCGGTGTCTGCTTTGCAACCTCAGGTCCTGGTGCCACAAATCTCATTACAGGCATTGCTACTGCATATGCTGATTCTTCTCCGATTGTAGCCGTAACTGGTCAGGTACCGCTTGCCATGATAGGCAAGGACGCCTTTCAAGAGACAGACATTATTGGAGTGGCAAACCCCTGCACAAAATACTCATTCCAACCACAGGCCGCCGTCGAAATTCCAGAAATGATCAAAAAGGCGGTCTACATTGCAGAGAGCGGCAGACCCGGCCCAGTGCTTGTTGATATTCCTAAGGACGTACAGCAGGCAACGGCCGATATGAAGTTTCCAGACCTTATCAAGGTTAGAGGCTATAATCCAAACGTAGAAGCAGACCTCTCGGAAATGGGCAGAGCAGTCGAGCTCTTACTTAACGCCGAGCGGCCGATAATAATGGCAGGTGGCGGTGTAATCCTCTCAGGAGCTTTTTCTGAACTCCAGGCTCTTGCAGAGCTTGTCAGGATACCGGTTGTGACTACGTTCAAAGGCAAGGGCGCATTCCCTGAGAACCATCCGCTTGCCATGGGACCGATAGGGATGCATGGCCACGCAGAAGCCAACAAGATAATCGTAGAGGCAGACTGCATCGTGGCTGTAGGTGCAAGATTTTCGGACAGATCTGTCGGCAAATTTGACGAGTTTGGCAAGGGTATGAGCATAATCCACATGGATATTGACCCAGCAGAGATCGGAAAGAACAAGTCAGTAGACGTTGCGCTGGTAGGCGACGTGAAGTCCTCGCTCCGCACGCTTGTTAAGATGTTCTCAAAGAGAATAATTAAAAAAGACTCAGATAACCCGTGGCTAAAGCGTAGAAAAGAGCTTATACAGTACTACGCTGAAACCCTCAAGGACTACCCAAGAGAGATAACGGCGAGAAAGTCGCTCAAGAAATTGCGCGAGTTGTTGCCGGCCAATGCGATAGTCACCACAGAAGTAGGCCAGTGCCAGATGTGGGCATCTCTGCACTTCGATGTGATAGCACCTGGCACGTTCTTCAGCTCGACCGGCCTTGGGACAATGGGCTTTGGATTTCCAGCTTCAATAGGCGCCAAGGCTGCCAGACCGAACGTTCCTGTAGTCGATATCGCTGGTGACGGATCCTTTAACATGACTGAAAACTCACTTGCTGTGTCGGTGCTGGACAAGCTCCCAGTAATAGTATTCCTCATGAACAACTATATGCTTGGAATGGTGGCCCAGTGGCAGCGCACATTTTACAACAGACGCTACAGTGGAGTACATCAGCACAATTGCCCCGACTATGTCAAGATAGCCGACGCGTATGGCGCTCAGGGCATAAGAGCGGAGTCGATGCACGAGCTTGAGAAAGCTATCAAAGCGGCGCTCAAATCTGATGTAGCAACGGTAATAGACATCCCGATTGATCCTGACGAAGATGTCTACCCGTTTGTAGCACCCGGCACCGGCCTCAAAGACATGATTGTAGGAGCGTGATAGAAAATTGTTTGCAACTACTATCCAGAAAGAATCATGGCACATTGTGTCTGCCCTTGTCGAAAACAAACCGGGTGTGCTCTTCAGAGTCACCAACCTCTTCAGGGCGCGCAGTTTTAACATCGAAAGCATCACTGTGGGTTCGACTGAGCAACAGGACCTTTCTAGAATGACTATAACCACTAACAGCGACGAAAAGACACTTGACCAGTTGGTAAAGCAATTGCGCAAGCTCATAGATGTGATAGAAGTAAAGGTGCTCGACACGGACAAGACCGTGTATCGCGAGCTTGCACTTATAAAGATCAAGGCAGTTGATCCAACAACAAGAAGTGAGATAGTCAACTATGCCACTATATTTCGAGGCAATATCTTAGACATCGGCAAGGAGACGATAACAGTCGAGATAACAGGCACACCTGATAAGATAGATGCATTTAAGAATCTAGTCGAATATTATGGAATTGCGCAGTTGTCAAGAACCGGAGTTTCAGCCCTTCCTAGAGGTGGTGTGGAGAGTTGAACGCGTCTGAAAAAATATTGAATAACACCGAAAGCGTCAAGATCTTTGATACTACTCTCAGGGACGGCGAGCAGACGCCTGGCGTGACGATAACACCAGACCAGAAGATCCAGATCGCGATCAGGCTTGAGGAACTTGGGGTTGATGCAATAGAGGCAGGATTTCCAATAGTCTCTCATGGTGAGATGCAGGCGATCAAGGCGATAGTAAAGCAAGGATTGAAGGCCGAAATTTTTGGCCTTACTCGCGCAAACGAGATCGACATTAACAGTGCTATCAAATGTGACTTGAAGTACATCCACACTTTCATAGCTACTTCTGATATCCACATGAAGTATAAGTTGAAGATGACGCGCCAACAGGTCTTAGAGAGAGCGATCAATGCAGTCGAGTACGCTAAAAAACATGGCTTGCAAGTAGAGTTTTCAGCTGAGGACGCAACAAGATCTGATAGGCAGTTCATGCTTAAGGTGTTCAAGGAGGTGGCAGACGCGGGCGCCGACAGGGTTGACATACCCGATACTGTAGGCTATGCGACTCCGCAGTACATTGCTGATCTTGTAAAAGAGGTCAAGCAAGCTACAAGGCTTCCAATAAGTGTCCACTGCCATGACGATTTTGGCTTTGCAGTTGCTAACTCGATAGCAGGTGTAAGCGCTGGCGCTGCATGCGCGCACGTCACAATAAACGGTCTTGGTGAGCGCGCTGGCAACGCATCGCTTGAAGAATTTGTAATGGCGCTCCAGTGCTTGTACGGCAAAAAGCACAACATCAAGACGCAGTTGCTCTATGAAACTTCTAAGTTCGTTTCAAACACCATGGGCATAATCGTCCAGCCAAACAAGGCGATAATTGGCGAAAATGCTTTTGGCCACGAATCCGGAATTCACACTCACGGCATCATCAACAACCCACTCACCTACGAGCCGATAAGCCCAGAGCTTGTGGGCAGGAAAAGGTGGCTCCAAGCTGGCAAGCATGCTGGCGCACATGGCATCAAGGCAATGCTTGAAGAGTTCAGTATCAAGCCCACTGACGAGCAGCTTCACATCATAGTAGAGAAGCAAAAGAACATAGCAGACAATGGCAAGCCCATTACTACATCGGAACTGTTGTCAATAGCTGGTGGGGTAATGGATAACAACAAATTTGAAGAAAAGTTCAAGCTCTATGACTTTCATATCGTCACTGGAATGAACATCATACCGACTGCAGTGGTAAGGCTCAATGCCAACGGCAAGGATTTCATTGCATCAGACATTGGTGTTGGTCCGGTCGACGCAGCGCTAAAGGCGATACAAAAGATATCTGGCGAGATGGCAAATGTCAAGATAAGAGAATATAGGCTTGACTCGATAACAGGAGGCTCTGACGCACTCGCAGAAGTTACAGTCAAGGTCGAGGACAAGGATGGAAACGTAGTGTCCGCGCGCAAGTCGGGCGAAGACATAGTCGTCGCATCCGTGCAAGCAATGATGGACGCAATCAACAAAGTGCTGCTAAGAAGGGTCCTCTACTCCAAAAGCTAGATACTGCAATTCCAACATGGGATATCCAATTGGCAAGATATGATATTTCCCTTATCAAGGGAGATGGCATTGGGCCAGAGCAGACAGCGACAGCAAAAAAGATCCTTGAAACAATAAACGACAATTCCCAAACAAGATTTGACATACATGAAGTCGAGTCCGGAGATGGTGCGCTTGCCAAGTTTGGCAAAGCATTGCCGGAATCAGCGATAGACATTATCAAGAAGTCGCAGGCGTGCCTGAAGGGTCCAGTTGGTGAGACTGCGGCCGATGTGATAATTGTTCTGCGCAGGATGTTTGACCTTTATGCAAATGTCAGGCCGGCCAAGTCGTACCCAAATATTCCAAGCATCTCAAGCAACGTCGACCTTGTGACAGTAAGGGAAAACACAGAGGACGTCTACCTTGGATGGGAGTTCAATACAGACGAAAACACGGTAGTGGCACTTAGAGTTACATCAGAGCAGGCCAGTAGGAGGATCGCAGAATATGCCTTCAAGATAGCTATGATGCGTAACAACAAGCTTAGAGTAGTCGCAGTGCACAAAGCCAATGTTCTACGCAAGGGTGACGGGTTGTTTTCTGCAGCATGCAGATCAGTTGCCAAGAACTACCCGAAGATACAGTACAGTGAATTATATGTCGACGCAGCATCAATGAACTTAATCCGCAACCCAGAGGAATTTGATGTTATTGTCACCACTAACTTGTTTGGCGACATACTTTCTGACGAAGCCGCACAGGTAGTCGGAGGGCTAGGCATGGGGCCAGCTGCCAACATCGGAGATCAGTTTGCACTCTTTGAGCCAGTGCACGGCGCTGCATTTGACATTGCAGGAAAGAATGCTGCCAACCCGTCGTCTATCCTTCTATCTGCAAAGATGATGCTAGAATGGCTGTCCGATAAATATGGCGACAAGAATTTGATGGCAGAAGGTAGACGCATAGAAGATTCCATCATCAGCATGCTCAAGCAAGATAAAAAGACAAAAGATATCGGCGGCAAGCTCTCCACTAC
>DAINBL010000106.1:0-4917 GCA_036732945.1 Nitrososphaera sp.
TTCGGCTATGGTGTGTATTTCATTATAATGTTGTAGGTAATCGCGCTCAGTCGAAAAGACAATATTGCATTTGCTGCACATCACAGGCTCGTTATCATCCTCTTCATTTCCAGGCATGACAAGGTTTACCTTTCCACGAGATATATAACAGTTCAACCAAAGCCGTCTGTTCCATAGGCTTTGACTAGGGCATCAAGTTCTAGCGTAGTTATAGGAAGCTGTTCATTTTCTTCCCAAAAGTCAAACTGAGGTGACATCAAATATCCTTTTTGCGAGTGCATATGACCAAGGCCAAGCGCGTGGCCTAGTTCATGCACGGCGGAGTTCCTAAAAGCATATGAGGGCAACTTTATCTCAGTCTTGCCGTCGCCATGTAGTACAAGTGGTGAAAGATAGATTTGCACATCAAGGTTGTTGTTGTTGTTGTTGTTATCATTGCCGTCCCTGAATTTCACGGATGTATATGCTCCTGTCTGAGCAGGATAGTCTGGAAAGTGGCTGTATTTGTCATAAATGTAGACCTTGATGTCACACGATTCAAGCTCTGCCTGAGATTTGACAGACCGTGCAGTGATGTTCCATACTTCTTGGTTGCCGGTGTAATCTTGCAGTGCCTGCCTCCACTTTTGCACTGACAGCTTTGTCCACACATAGTATGCATTATCAACACCATCTTCCCTGTATATGCAGCTCTCTATGTCGTCCTGATCCCAGCTGTGCCCTGTCATGGGGACAAAAGTCTCTGTAAAGTCAGTCTGCTCAGAATAATAATTTGCAGCGAGTCCTGCCGAAAAATTAAAAGCAACTAGAAGAAACACTACTGTCGGTGCAACAAGAAGCGACAGTTTCTTGCCCATTCTTTCAGACGACTACTTTTTCGTCCTTGTCCAGTGTAGCAATGTTGAATGCCTGCTCTATTGTCGACACAAATATCACACCGTCTCCATGCTCGCCGGTTCTTGCGGACTCGATGACTGCATGCACCACTTTATCTACCTGATCGTCTGTAAGCACTATCTCAAACTTCACCCTTGGTAGCAGATCATATGCGACTGGCTGACCTCTCCATTGCAAGTGAAGCTCACGCTGCTTACTCCATCCTGATACGGTAGAAATAGTCATGCCTCCGATTTTCATCTGCCTGAGCTTTTCCTTCACGACAGGCATCCTTTCAGACCTGATGATGGCTTCTACTTTCTTCATCTACCTAGCATTGAACGACACGTGCCATAAATTGTTATTGTCCTATAGTTATTTTTATTAAAAATGCTTTATAAATTGCCATAATAGAGGTAAGCCATTTGAGAAATAAGAAATTCGTCCTTGATACCAGCATTATCATCGACGGCGAAATAACAAAGATGCTTGAAGGGGGTAGTATAGAGGAAGAGAGCGACATCATTATCCCTCTGGCAGTTCTAGACGAGCTCCAGTCACAGGCATCTACCAATAAGGAGCACGGCTTCGTGGGGCTTGAAGAGATAAAGAAAATGAGAGAGATCTGTACTGCAAAAAACATCAGCCTCCGGTTTGTGGGTCAGCGGCCTGACCTTGATGACATCCGGCTCGCAAAGCATGGCAGGATAGATGCAATAATAAAAGACGTTGCGATGCACGAATCTGCCACGCTCATCACTGCTGACTATGTGCAAGCGCTGGTCGCAGAGGCGCAGGGCATTAAGGCGCTGCATATACGAACACCGACCAAGACTACTGACCTAGAATTTGAAGAATACTTTGACGACACGACAATGAGCGTCCACCTAAAAGAAGGAACATTTCCTATGGCAAAGAGGGGAAAGCCAGGTAACTTCCAGCTTGTCAAGATAAGCCAAGAAAAGACCACCTATCATCAGCTGTCAAACATAATCAAGGAAGTGTCGGAAGCAAGTAGGGTTACAGGCATGGGCTCAGTAGAAATAAGCAGGAGTGGTGCCACCGTCCTTCAGTTTGGCAACTTCAGGATTGCAATAACAAGGCCGCCGTTTTCTGACGGACTAGAAGTGACCATAGTCAGGCCAATCATTCGACTTGAACTTGAAGACTACAACCCAAGCAACAAACTGATGGAGCGGCTTTCAGGTAAGGCTGAGGGAATAATAATAGCTGGCCCGCCGGGGTCTGGCAAGAGCACGCTTGCAAGCAGTGTCGCGCAATTCTATAGCAAAGGAGGCAAGATAGTCAAGACCTTTGAATCGCCGCGTGACCTACAGGTGCCTGATGAAGTGACGCAGTATGGTCCCCTTGAGGGTAGCTTTGAGAAAGCGGTGGACATTCTGCTCTTAGTAAGGCCAGACTACACGATTTTTGATGAAGTAAGAAGGGCGCACGACTTCGAAGTTTTTGCAGACATGAGGCTTGCCGGCGTCGGTATGGTGGGCGTAGTACACGCCAGCAGCCCGCTTGACGCAATCCAGCGCTTCATGGGCCGAGTCGAGCTTGGCATGGTTCCTCATATCTTGGACACAATAATCTTTGTGAGGGATGGCAGCATAAGGAAGGTCTACGAGTTGACCCTGACTGTCAAGGTGCCGAGTGGCATGACTGAGGCTGACCTTGCAAGGCCATTGGTTGAAGTTCGCGACTTTGAATCAGGCGTAATAGAATACGAAATCTACACATTTGGAGATGAAAATGTCGTAGTGCCAGTTTCGGAGCTGGCCAAGGGCGGCGGCGGACAGACAGAAAGCGGCGTTCGCAAGCTGGCGCAGTCCAAGATAATGGACATTGTGCGTAGGTTTGATCCAAGTGCCGAAGTAAACGTTGTTTCAGACAACAAGGTGCAGGTAAGAGTCAGCAAGGAAGCAGCACCTAGGATAATAGGCAAAGGCGGCTCAACCGTTTCTGAGCTGGAGGAAATGCTGGGCGTCAAGATAGACGTTGAAGCCAAGATTCCCACTCTAGGCAAAGAGATCCAGTTTGATATAAGCGAAGCAGGCTCATCCGTCAATATTTTAGTAGATGATGATGTTATCGGGCGTACAGTCGATGTGTACGTCGAAGATGAATACATTTTGAGCAGCCAGGTAGGCAAGAAGGCTAGAGTAAAGATAGACAAGCGCAGTGAATCTGGAAAGAAGATCCTCAACGCAATACTTGGAGGACAAGAAGAGATCAAGGTATTCATTAGCAGACGTTAGCCAATATTTCTGATCCCCTGGCTCCTGACAAGCCTGATGAATTCTTCAAGTTTTTTGAGGGTCTCCGGGTGCAGATGGTGTTCGATGCCCTCGGCGTCCCGGTTGGCGGTGTCTTCATCCACTCCGATCATCTTGAGAAAGTCAGCCAGAACACCATGCCTGTCGTGCATATTCTTTGCAACAGCCACGCCGGTTTCTGTGAGGCTTATACCCCGGTATCTCTCGTAGTTTACATGGCCGCTCTCATTCAGCCTTTGAAGCATTTTGGTCACACTGGGGGAGCTGACGTTGAGGTAGTCAGAGATGTCAACGGTAGTAGCATAGCCTTTCCGGGTTATCAACTCATAAATAACTTCAAGATAGTCCTCCATGCGGGTCGTCCTGCCAACCTTTTGGACGTTGTGGGCATCACGGATGGACTCAAGGCGATTCCCTCCTCCTCCTCCTCCTCCGTCGTCGCCGTCGGGTGCATGGGCTTTATTCTTGAATTTTCTTGTCAATTGCATCATCTCCGAGATTTATATAACAATAAATACTATAGCACTGTTAAAAAATCTTGCAGCATATTGAACCTCGTCATATCGACTTCGCGGCTCCACTCTATGCTGGAAGACAGAAACCTTCTCATAGTAGATACCAGACCATTCACAAGCTATGCCGAGTCGCACATACCAGGCGCAGTCAACACTGACCTAATGCAATTCCACTGGATAGACACCTCAAAGTCAGGCATCAGCCAGTTCAACAGGCAAAGCAGGCTTTTACTCTCAAACATTGGAGTTTCAAAAAAAAAGTTTGTTGTATTCTACGATGACGTCTCAGGCACATCCGCCGCAAGAGGTGTGTGGCTCTCACTGTATTTTTCACATAACAAAGTCGCAATGCTAGATGGAGGACTCACCAAGTGGAAGGCAGAAGGGTACAAGACGGAGTCTAAGACCAACCCATTTGTGCATTCAAATTTCAAGGGCAAGCCAAACCCAAAGGTTCTTGCCGACTTTGTCCACATAAACTCACTTATCAAGAGCAAAAAGTCATTCATAATTGATACTCGCTCAAAAGACGAGTACGATGGCTCTGCGATAAGGGCAGCGCATGCAGGTCACATTCCTACTGCAATCAACATTGACTGGAATGATAACCTAGATCATGGTGGTGGCGTTTTCAAGAGTTATGACAAGCTGGGGCAGATGTATAGTTACATTCCAAAGGATGCCGAAGTTACGACGTACTGCCAAGGGGGCTACCGCGCCGCAAATAGTTTCGTTGCCCTCAAGATGCTGGGCTACAAAAATGTGCGAATGTACCTTGGCTCTTGGGGGGAGTGGGGTAACAGATTGGACCTGCCAGCAGAAACAAAAAAGCCTAGTGGTAAATGAAATCCGAGCTCACTCTTAGCAGTTTCTCGTTGCTTAGAAAATGGCAGCTGGTCAGGCCGTATTTTTGCGCCAGTCTGAGCAAAACCAGTTGTATAAAAAACGTAGCGCTTAGCAGCAATTCAATTCCTTTGTTTTGGAATCCGACATGCACTGAAGAAAACCCTTCTTCGTTCAGTCTTTTGCTTAACTTCCTGCTGCTGCTGTTGTTGTTGTCGTCGTCATCTCCTAGCACTATTGCCTGATCGGTCTCTTGGATACTGAATAGGGGAGAATGGCAAAATTCCTCAGCAGGATAGGCCATGGCTCTTACACCAAATACTTCGTTAATCTTGAGCGAGCCATACATGGCAATTGCATGCAGCTGACCATTTCCAAGTATGAAATAGCAACTATTGCTA
>DAINBL010000107.1:0-2584 GCA_036732945.1 Nitrososphaera sp.
CTTTGACCCGTTATATTTCACTTCTCTTTCATTATAGGAGATGATGGTGCGCATGGATAGCCTGATACTCTTAAAGAGCTAACAATTGCTATAAAGATAATAGTAAAATTCTGTATACATAGTAATAATATTGTGACCTATCATGGTCTCGCATAAGAAAAAGTATAAAGCTCGCTCAAGATGTTCTGCCTTAAGAAGCGATTAATAAAACCACTCAGCGGCTAAGAGTTCGAATCTCTCTTGGTCCAATGTCTGCATTTACTTAGATGCAGTATAAAGCTCGAGATGCGTATGAACCCACCACTATGACAAAGCAAATACCGCTAGTCCACTCTATATATGCAGGTTTCCAGGCGAGATCCAAGAGCAAGACTACGAGTGCAGGTAACTTCTGTTCCTCTGACTTTTAATATAAGTTTGCGTCTCAATTCTGAACGTTTTTTTGTCGAATCCCCTCTGAGCCTATGGTTTTCTAAGAATAGCAGTTTCCCCTAGATGACTGAGCTAATTGAAAATAGCGTAGGTAGGGGCAAAGGCCCTATCAAAAAGAAGATGAAATGGTCCAAATTATAGAGACAGTCTATTTCACATATGCAAGATGTGATCCCGACACTTATTTGCTCCTATTTCTACAAATAGTAGACCGTGGTCATCAAAAGAACAGAAGAGGACCGTGCCATCTCTAACAGCGGGCAAAGAACAGGCTTCATGATGATGTCAGTCTAATAGTATCTCTGATAGTGGTTACTGCTAGGAGTGAATGTATCGAGTGTAAAAAAATTAAAGCTCTATAAAATATCCAAATGGCTCGGTAACCGAATTGCATACTGTTGCTAACAGCTGCGTATACCTTCTAGAATCATAAGTAGTCTTTTCATTTATCAGTGCAACGGGAATGGCTCTTCTTCTGGAATTCTTCCTATAATAGTCAGTGATAACATATTGCAATATCTGACCTGCTCGCATGGTTTTCCCCTCGTCTTGTAGTTGATAGATGGCACTAGTTTCAGCAGTGTTAGTAGCGTATGCATTAGAATCCTTGGATAGCATCTTGCTGAAGATCAGATCAACTAGCTGAACTCTTCCTTCCTTCAGCTGCTGTTTGTATTTCTGGAATGTATGCTTCACTTCCGGCATCCGCGCTCTGACTTCTTTGATGTTATTACCTTGAGCCATTATCTCCAGTATTTCCTTCTGGAATTTGGAGAAATATGCAGGTGTGTCATGCCTTCTTGTTTCTATCCCGCGATCCTTTATTGTTCCGTCTTGATAGCATCCAAAGTACCTGTTAGGCACACCAACCTTTGGATTGTTTTTGCTCGACAAAAACGCTATCCACTTGTATTCGCCTTCATATGAGATCTCAAAATCTGTAGCTTTTTCAACTTCATCTTTTAACTTCATATACTGCTGCTGATGTGATGCTCCCTCTGGCTGCTGCTCCTTCTTTACAAACAGCGAATCAATTATCAGATGAAGAACATCATATTCTAGTTCTTCTGCAGCCTTGCGCGCCCTATTTGCAATGAAGCGTGCCCATGCACATATCGCAATGTGTCCGTCTATTAGCCCAAAATGAGAATGTGCATGTCCTTGGTATCCAAAGCTGACATGACCTATTGTCCTTAATATCACCTGTCTTGAATCAAAGATAGCCCAGCTTTTGTCATCTGTCGCTAGCTTTCTAAAGTGTTTATACTCCTTTCTATTCTCTAATGGTACTTGTAGTGATTCAGCAACAAGCCCTTTTCGCTTTTCACAAATCCGGTAACCCAGTTCGGGTACAATATTTTTGGAACCCGGGCAGCAGTCGCAGTTAATCGTATCTGCGCCAACATTCAGTTTGGTAATTATTGAAGGATATAATGACACAAAGTCAAATTCAGCAACCTTCTCATGAACTCCCACCTTGGGCTCCATGATAAGGCCACCCCGGTCGGCTACCACTAGCTCTTTGATCGTCTTGACCTTCTCCAAGCTGGCAGGCTTCCAAGGCACGAGCAATTTTCGCTTATGCGCAAGGTAGAATTGCATGCTTGTCAGCGCCCGCCCAATTGTTGATCTGGAAATGGTGTGTAATGGCATTCTGCAAACTCTGGCTATTTCATACAGGCTGTGGAGTGCAGATGGATCGTGAATCAGGCTGTTATTTGTATCGATATGAACCCGCCCGAAAAGCATGACGCTGGCAGCCCTATAGTGGACCCGTCCATAGGAAAAGTAGGTTATTCCTCCTCCTTCTTTTGCATGTGACAAAATAGGCACCTGCTCCCTGCTCAGTACCAGCTGCATCTGGTTGTTTTTTTCCGCTCGAGCTGTCAGGTAGGGGAACATCCATTCATCGCCATCCTGAGTGAAGATAAAATCTGGGTCGATATTTGCTGTCTCCCTCATCAGTTCATAGAGGGCATCCTCCTCGGATTTTTCTCGAATCTCTATAGTTTCATTTTCTAACTTTATTGAGATTGTGTCTATTTTGTCGGCGAACGAGGGAAGTCGGCCTTCCTGTTTTGTTGTGACGTCAACGCTGATAACTTTGAACTCTGGAAGGTGGTAATTTGTGAATCTGACATTATCGTCTAAC
>DAINBL010000107.1:2684-4913 GCA_036732945.1 Nitrososphaera sp.
GATAACTTTGAACTCTGGAAGGTGGTAATTTGTGAATCTGACATTATCGTCTAACACCCATTCAAGTTTGCCGTCCGTGCATACATTCACACTGCATTTTGCAAGAGGAAAGAGATCATGTTCATAGAAGTAGGCCTGCGCAGGGAGTATGTCGATATTGTAAAGCCTGAATCTGTCGTGTGCATCAATATCCTCTATTGCAGTAGCAAGCGATGTGGTTTTGCACGCATTAGCCAAGGTCAGCTGCAATACTGTGCTCTGCTCATGATCTCTAATGCTTTCATGTCTTGAAACAAAGTCATAACTTTTGATATAGTGCTGAACTGCTCTATTTTCCGCTAATGCTTCAAGCTCTGTTTTGCTGTCAGATCCCACATATATTGAAGGAGTCCAAGCGTCTTCCAGTCTCTTGATAGAACGACCATTTTCATCCTTAATCCAGAAAATCATCCTGTCCTTTATAGGATAGGCATCAAACAACCATCCAGAAACTGTCAAAGCGACTGTTTTTTCTCCCCTTCATTTCTGAGCTTTTCCATTGCCTGCTTCAGTTCCTTGATGATAAGATGCTGCTTGAATAGGAGGGTGATGATCACCGCTTCCTCCGGAAATGGCTCTCCCTTGGCATTGATTGCTTCTGCATATCTGTAGCAGAATCTGAGCATTTCGTCGAATTCCTTCCGTTCCTGCCCGCGCAGCAAGTCTGCATAACCTTCGTATGACTTGATAATCTGGGTGAGAATATCGTCACTTGGATTCAGTGACAAGCTATTATCTGCTCTCTTACTCCTATCTGTTGGGCAATTTCCATCAGTTCCTTGTAGTGATGGAAGATTATGCTGATGAAAATAGGATATATCCTCACCAAGCTGACAGAGCCGGAACAAGCAGAGATATACAGCCGTGGAATCTCGAACATATCATCAAAGTCCTTTCTTTCTCTGTCGTCGAGGTGCTTTCTGTAATCCTTCCACTCGATTTCCTCCTCAGCCAAAGCTAATCGAAAAGAGGGTATGGTTCTTCCCAATCTTTTTCACCGGCTAAGCTGAGCGGTTGTTGTTGTTGTTGTTGTTGCAACCAGTCGCCGTTGATTTAGCGGCGTTCTTTCAATCTTCCAGTGACAGGAATAGCATAATCCACACCTGATACAGACGTGTGGAGTCCGTTTACTACAGTCATTACAAGCCCTGTATAGATGGGCAGCAGCTTGTGCTAGGAAGTCGTGTCTACGTCGCATAATGAAGGCATATTCATCTTTTAGATAAACACGAGTACACGTTGAGGAGAGGGGGTAGGGGGGTCTTCAAGGGTATTGTCCTTTATTAGGTGCCATGTTTCAACATGTTAAATCTTATGCAGGTAATCCGCCAGTATCTATGCTCTACTTGCGGTTCTGTACTGAAGGAAACTTCGGAATATATAGAAATTCATTCATTGAGAGAAGAATGTCCAAGTTGTGGTTCGATGCTTTCAGAAAGTCTGATAAGAAGGTCACTTCGCCCTGAAGCCGAAATCTCTGCCCCAAAGATTCAAACCGCTGATACCTTGCTGCTGAAGAAATTAAGATTCGATATTCCTAAGATAGATTCCTTCGTTAGACTTGCAGCTACGGATCTGTGTTGCATATCCGGCTACGGCGCAAACCTGCTGCTTACAAGATTGTGCGTAAGATCGCTATTGCCTGAAAGGTATGGCGGCCTAAATTCACCTTATGTCATGATTGCGGATGCCGGTAACCATACCGATGTATATGGCGCAGTTAATTTTGCAAGGCAGTATGGAATGAGTAAGGAAAGTGTTGCGGAGAGAATACTTGTAGTGCGAGCATTTACTGTGCATCAAGTAAGACGACTAATATCAGTCGAGCTGCCCAAGTTTGTTCGTAAATATCAGGCTAGAAGCGTCATTGTTCCTGGTTTGTTAAATGTGTTTGACGACGAAGAACCCAACATGAGAATGAAAGATATAAGGAATGATATCTCAAGAATAACAGAAGCGATAAACGAATTATCAACCAGAGTGCTGGTTGTAACATCCGTTCAACAAGGAGGTAGGCACTCAGAACCAGTTTTGCGTGCTTTCAAGAAACGCATCAACCTCCTTCAAAAGGAAAACCATGGTTCATTGAAAGCTGAAATTTATAATCACGGCGACAGCAAAGTTGTTAACTTGACTGAAAGAGATCTTAAGATCATACCTAAAAAGTAGTGTGCCGTATGCACACACTCT
>DAINBL010000108.1:0-1860 GCA_036732945.1 Nitrososphaera sp.
TCCGGACTGACATCAGGGGAGTCTGGTTTTTTGCCTTCCTTGGCAAGCCTGTCTATCTTGTTCTTAAATCCAATTTTGATAAGCCAGTCACGCAGCAGCTGCTTATCGTAGCTTTCTTGAATTTTGCCAGGTTGGTAGCCAGTCTTGAGCCATAGCCGGTATTCATCAGGTCCAAGCGAATCGCCAAGGAGTATATTTCCTTTTTGATCCAAGCCGAACTCGAACTTGACGTCTGATATGATAAATCCTGCTCTCTCAACAATCTTACTCATTTTATTGTAAAGCGAAATTGATGTCCTTTCGAGGAAGTCGTAATCGTCGTCCCGTAAAATGCCTGATGAGATTATTGTGTGCCGATCGATAGGGATATCATGCTCCTCAGACTTTGTAGTGGGATCGAATATGGGTTCTGGCAGTCTCGATCCCAAAACGGGACTAAAATCAGATGGCAGATCTCTTCCCAAGCGTTCTTTATAGCGTTCGACAAAGCTGCCGTAAAAGTATCCTCTTACTACACATTCAAGTGGTATCATTTGTAATTTTTTGACCTCCATTCTGTCCTTGTCCACTACTTTCAGCATATGGTGAGGTACCCCAAGTGTGTGAAACCAGAATTCTGCAAATCTGCATAGCACCTCTCCTTTTTTTGGAATCGGTGTAGCCATTTTGACATCAAAGGCAGAGATGCGATCTGAAAAATGGAACAGAATGTTACCGCTATCAAGCTCATATATGTCCTTGACCTTTCCACTCCTCATAAATCTCATAATTGCATGTTAGATCTACAAGCAATAAAAAATCTATCTGCATTGATTGAAAGATTTTTAACGGTGCTGCTAATCAGCTTATCCAACCGGATATGGTAAACGCCGACCTTCTTGCCATAGAAAGACCGATTTGTATTGGCATTATAGGCGGAGGTCAGCTTGGAAAGATGATTGCCCACGAAGCAAGGCGTATGTCACTCAAGGTTATTGTTCTGGATCCAACTGAAGGTTGCCCAGCTTCCAAGATAGCAGACGAACAGATAGTGGCTGATTTCAAAAATGAAGATGCAATAATGCAATTGGCAGCAAAAAGCGATGTCGTGACATATGAAATAGAACTTGCAAATTCTACAGCCTTAAAGAACCTTGAAGCAAGAACTTATCCTGTTCGGCCGGCTCCTGAAACGCTTTACATTGTCCAGAATAAATTTAGACAAAAGTCATTCCTAAGAAAGCACAAAATTGATGTTGCAGATTTTGAGCAGGTCAGATCAGAGGATCACCTTTTTGAATTGTGCAAAAAATTTGGGTATCCTGTTATGCTCAAGGCATGTGAGAACTCGTATGATGGGCGTGGCAATTATCTGATAACTTCCAGTCAGGAGATACACGATGCGTTCAACTATTTTGCTAGAAATGATCTAATGGTTGAAAAGTTCGTGCCGTTTACAAAAGAGATATCGATAATGGTCGCACGTAACCCTAGTGGGGAGATAACATCATTTCCTGTTGCAGAAAACATCCACAAGAATAGCGTCTTAGACACCACGATAGTACCTGCAAGGATCAGCCAAGAGGTCGAGCTAAAGGCAAAAAAGATGGCCGAGATGACCATGAAAGTGCTAAAAGGAGCAGGAATATTTGGAATAGAAATGTTTGTCACAAGAAAAGGTGATGTCTTGATAAATGAGATTGCCCCAAGGCCCCATAATTCTGGACATTATACTAATGAAGCCTGTTCGGTTTCGCAATTTGAGCAACACATCAGGGCTGTGCTTGACTTACCTTTGAGCAAGCCGGAGTTATTGTGCTCAGCCGTCATGGTTAACATACTTGGAAATGAAGGTTCGAATGGGTCCTATACGATAAGAGG
>DAINBL010000108.1:1960-4913 GCA_036732945.1 Nitrososphaera sp.
TCATGGTTAACATACTTGGAAATGAAGGTTCGAATGGGTCCTATACGATAAGAGGCCTGAGACGGCTCTTAAGCGTTCCTGGTGTAAAGCTGTATGTTTATGGCAAGAAGACATCAAAGCCGGGGCGCAAACTAGGTCATATCACTGCCACAGGCAGTACTGTAGAGGAAGCTCTTTTGCGGGCTGAAAAGGCTAGAAACGGAATTGAGCTAACGGCTATGGTGGCCGGGGAACATCAGAATGAATAGTCCTCTTGTTGGTATCATAATGGGAAGCGATTCTGATCTTCCCGTAATGAAGGAAGCAAAAGAAATCTTGGACTCATTTGGCGTGGGCAACGAGATCACAATAGTGTCCGCGCACAGGACTACAAAGAGGATGGTTCAATATGCCACAACTGCCAAGAAAAGAGGGATCGCAATAGTCATCGCAGGTGCAGGGGGAGCAGCACATCTTCCTGGCATGGTGGCTTCACTGACTGCTCTGCCTGTAATTGGTGTTCCCATCAAGACAAAGAGCCTTGATGGGCTTGATTCTCTTCTTTCGATTGCTCAGATGCCTCCTGGCGTGCCTGTCGCCACAATGGCGATAAATGGAGCTAGGAATGCAGGTATACTTGCCTGCCAGATCCTAGGAACAAGATATTCTGAAGTTGCATCAAGAGTAGAAAAATACAAGCGTGAGCTAAACAGGGGCGTGCTCAAGAAAGTAAGAATGCTTGAGGAATCAGGCATCGGACGCTATAAAAGAAAAATGTAGAGTAAATTTTATTTGTCGCTGCCAGTTGTATCTGCTCTATGTATCACAGCCGTGGTCATTTTGCTGAGACTAAAGTACACAAAGAACAACAGATAGAAAATCACGGTCAAGGCGATATCGATCCGGTCACAGTGAGGAAGATGTCTGCGCACGAAAGGCTTGCTAATGAAATGAAGCAAAGCAAGATTGAGTGCGAAGCACTTTCACTTGGCTCGCACCCAATTGAGGGCACCGAGTACTACAGCCAGACCTTCTCCATGTCACCTAGACTCGTGACGAATAAGGGCCTGGTGAAGATCAGTGGCAAAAATATTGACTATGTCCAATTATTGCAGAGGAATTAAGACGATGCCGAACATAGATCCAATTCCATTGCCATATGGTCTTCTGCAATATTACCAGGTCCACTATATAGTCCACGTACAAGGCAATGACAATGACAAATTTTTGGCAAGATGCAAACCCATAACAAAAGGACACTTCAGTAGCAAGCGCGTAGTGGATGTCAAGTGGACAGGGGATGAGAAGTTTGCGGAGGTTTTGCAGGCCGACACGAGTCTGACTGGGATGCTCAAAGAAGTCATGCACAAAGGCGGCGAAATAACGGTCGACCCGCAAGAAAACCAGATCAGGATCTACGGCAGGTGGGTTCATGAGGAAAATCTTGCGTTCAATCAGGCTATGCTCGATATTGCAGACAGGATAGCATTACATATTAAAAACAGGCTACACCAGAGCGCCTAGTCCTCCGGCATATTTTTCTCAATGGGCTCTATGACTTTAGGTTGTAAATCAAGTTAACTTTAATAATCATAGGCCGGTGGCAATTTTGTGGAAAAGCAAGTATCCTCCAAGCCTCGCTTAAAGTTTACAGATAAAACCGTAGTTATCACTGGCAGCGGAACCGGCATTGGACAGGCAATAGCGAGAAAATTTGCCGAGAATGGCGCCCACATTGTCATCATGGGCAGGAGGAAGGAGCCGCTCGACCAGACGGCAGGCATCCTAGAACAAATAATCGCTTCTTCAGGCTCTTCTGGCAGGTTGTCAGTTTTCCCAGGCGTAGACGTTGCCGACGAGGCTGGCATTAATTCTATGTTCGCAAGTATCCGGAAGGAGTTTGGAGGAGCTGACATAATAGTCAACAATGCGGGGGTTTCGGGCCCCGTCAAGACATTTACTAATGCAAGCGTAAAAGAATTCCGCGAGACTATAGCCATCCATCTTACAGGCACATTCTGGACATCTGTGAGCGGCCTTGATGCGATGAAAAAAGGTGCCAAGATAATCACAATAGCGACGTTCTTTACGGAAGAAAACCGCTATGAGCAGAGGCCGTACAGGTTCAGGACGCCATATACTGCTGCACAGGGGGCGAAAAACCGCCTTGCAGAAGCGCTAGCATGGGAGCTTGTAGAACGCGGCATACGATCAATTGCAACAAACCCTGGCCCTGTGCACTCTGATAGGATCTACAAGACCGTTTACCCAAAGGCTGCCGCTGAGTTTCTACGCATTGGAGGCTATCCTGGGCTCAGCTCTCTTGAGATTGAGAAAGTTACTGCTGGCGCCCTCCCGTTGTTAGGCGAACCTGCCGCTGTAGTAGCAAAAGGTGTCTCTCAAGTTGCCGCTGAAATCTTGAATTCCCGTGATCAGCAGTCATCAGATGACGATGTCCAGAATTTGTCAGAGACGGTTGCAGGTGCTCTTGCCAAGATGCAAGAGATCGCCGAAAAGATTCAAAGCAACACCAGTAAAATGATAGTAGATGGGCAATTCTTGAAGCAGGAAGAGGTAGCTGATATGGTCATGAATTTATGCGACGACGATATTAGCAGGCTAATAAATGGCAGGGTCATTCCTAACGACCGCGTATTCTATCCAGTCAAACCAATTGTTGGCACAGCAGTGAGCGGCGCAGTACAGCCAGACGTCAAAGGCAAAGGCATTGTCATAACGACCAGCTCGTCTGCAAAGAAGGACATTGAGAGAGTTAGAGAAATTGCAAGGTTCGCGCATGAGGGTGAGGCCAAAGACGTGATCGTACTTGCGCATAACCATCAGGACATGGCTGAGTACGGGGAATTTCACAGCCACTCGATCGACATGCTAGATGAAGAAAGCGTGCGCCGGCTGTTTAATGCTGCAAAGAGAAGGTCCGGCAAAATTGATTCAATCATTCATTTCACAGGAG
>DAINBL010000109.1:0-1635 GCA_036732945.1 Nitrososphaera sp.
CTTCTGGTAATGAAGGCAAATATAAGAAATTGAGGATACTTCTGGTTGACGATGAGCCTGACGTCGTCGAGGTTTTCGGGCGAGGACTCAAGTTCGCGGGTATGCGAGTCGACGCTTACACATCCCCTCAAGAAGCGCTCCAATACTTCAAGCCAAACACCTATGACCTCGCAATCCTAGACATCAGAATGCCAGATATGACAGGCTTTCAGCTGCATAGAGAAATGAAAAAGCGCGACCCTTCAATTACTACCTGCTTCCTTTCTGCTTTTGAGATCCAAGCAGATGAGTTCAAGAGCGTGTTTCCATCTATGGACGGCGTTAAAGCGATCATCAAGAAGCCGATATCAATCAATGAATTGTTAAATGAAATAGCTCCCTTTTTAAAAATCCTTGCAGCTGCTAAGGCTGCTCAAGATTAGAATATTCATGTTGCATTTTGAAAATCATAAAGTATTAATTGAGAGAATTTTAAGGATTTTTAAAATGGTCTGACGAAGAACGAAGAAGAGCATGTACTGTGTTTAATTAACCAATGCTAATGGGTTTGATCTTCAGTAAAATTGCCAGAGGGTGAAGATATCAGATTAGAGAAGTTAGAAGGAACTAGTACATCCAAGAAAATCCACCATATAGGTAAGGGAAAAGAAACCTTTTCCTTTCATCAGGCTTGAACAAGAATTGCGCTTCGTTATAAAGCAGTAGTAAAGAAGAAACTTGACCTATATTTAATAAGCATATGTGCTTTGACCAGAGATGGTAATGAACAACTTGATACTGCTGCTATTGAGGTCAGGGCGTAACATCACAATAAGGCGATAGGATTGCATGATAGAGAATGAACCCCATAACTACATCAATGGTGGTAATAGCACTAGCACTACCGGCCCCACTAGTAAGTATCAAGAAGAGACGAATACGAAAAAGAAGAGTGTATCAGGAATAATTGAAGATATTCGGCGCTCGAACTTTCATGACCACGACATGCTAATATATTCAGACCTTCCAACATTTAGAAAAATTTATTCGGAATGCACAAGACAAGCGCTTCATAGCAATGAAATTGTATTTCTCGCTACCACGTATGATCCATTTGACAAAGTAACAGATGAGCTGAGAAGCAAAGGAATCTCAGTAGATAATGAAACGAAAGACGGCAATCTGGTAATTGTAGATGCCGTCAGAGCCTATCAGATAGACACCTATGGGGCTATGAAGCTTGGGAAAAGCCTCGTGTTACGTGCAATTAAAGAGGGAAAGTCAGGAGTATTCAACATGTCCGACATGGGTTCGTTCTTTTTGTCTGAGCGCATAGAAACACTTGTAGAATATGAGCGAAGCCTTCGAGAAAAGAAAGATCTCAAATTTAAAGCCATATGTTCGTATCATAAGGGCAACTTTGGCAAACTTAATGATGAGCAGCAGAACGTGCTGCGCTCAGCACACAATGCTTTATTCGAGTCAAGCATTAATGCTTAACCTTCTAACTCTAATGTTTTTACGCGACTGATAGGAAAACGAAAGCCCACTGGATTGCTACGCCGGTTAGCTACTGGACAAAAGAGAAGGCATGCTTAACTTTTCTTGTTTTGTCCTGGTACTTTTCACCTAGCCAGGTCGTAAAAGCTTATGATT
>DAINBL010000109.1:1735-4885 GCA_036732945.1 Nitrososphaera sp.
AAGTTCGATATGCCTAGGTTCTTTTCAAACCTTGGATGATGTCTCCAAGAGACTTGACTGTCTCCAACATTCCATCAAAGATCGTCCCCCTTCGCACAGCCGCTACATTTAAGCTCACACTTCTAAATCTATATCTTGTTATTATGTTCCTTATCTTAGCGATACATTCATCTGGGGTTCCAGCAACTGCAAATTTATCAACGATTTCCTCATCTACCAGTTTATCTATCTCTTTGGGATATTGCACAGTAGGCGAGAAGTACCAGCCTTTCACTTTCTTGACTGCCTCTACAATTTTCAGCAGTTTTGCCTCATCTATTACCATATCAGGAGGTCTTAGCAGTGCTAAGTAATGTGCAGCATATAGCTTGACACTTTGCTTTGCTAACTCGCCATCACTCGAAGCGCATATGGTTAAACGTGGTGCTATCTCTATATTGTCGATATCTCTTCCAGCACGCATTGCACCTTCTGAAATCCAGCGAAGATAATTTGTTAGATGTTGTTCAGAACTATATCGAGCTCCAATCACAATTATGTCGGCTAGCTCGCCAGCCAACTTCGCAATCCTAGGACTCCGGGTTCCCATAAGGATAGGGACATTATGCTGTGGAGGAACTTCTAGTCTAGCATGGTTGTAAGGCAACTGATAGATTTTGCCTAGGTAATTAACGACTCTTCCAGTCATCAATTCCCTGATAATATGAACAGCTTCTCTAAGTGTTGATTCGGGAGGAGACCGAATTACTCCAAGTTCTCCAATGCCCGCACCAGCTCCTATCCCTACAAAGGCTCTTCCATCTGATATTTCATCAAGCGTTGATGCTGCTGCAGCAATTACCGCAGGATGTCTTGTATAAGGGTTCGTTACAAGGCTTCCTATTTTCAAGCGCTGGGTGACGAGAGCGCACAGCGCTTGTATTTCATAGGTGTCTGGGTAGAAGATCACATCAGATATTCCAAGTCTATCGAGTCCAACCTCCTCTGCAAGCCGTGCTAACTTCATGATCTCTCTTGTTTTAAGAATAGGAGTTATCTCTGCCTCAAAAATAGGTACCATGGATAAGATCAGTGGTCTAACTTGATTAAACATTCTATTATCCTCTTTTGTAATAAGAAATTTCCAACCTGATCTAAGACCATGAATCTAAAGTAGTTTTAAGAAAGCAGAGTCCACCAAACAGGCCCCCCACATCGAACAAGATAGTGCAGCATCTAGGAATGCCCGCGACAGGCACAGGATCGCCGCAATCCCGGAAGGGTATATGAGAGTGTTGAAAGAGGTTCGTGCATAAGATCCCTATCGAATGTATCCTGTGAAGGTTTTTCTTGAATCTACCTGAGTTAGCTAGGAAAATTCATTCAGCTATTGAATTTTTTAGTGAGCTCGCCCTGAATGCTCGGGATATGCAATATAATATCTTAAAGCATGGCAATGATACCGGACTGACGTTCACAAAGAAGGCAAATGTTAACTTTGCTGACAAATTCAAACTACGAATAATCAATGTATTCAACTATTTTCCAGAACTCCATAAGGAGACTGTTTACGTGGGTTGGATAGCCCCTCGAGGTTGGGCGAGAGGTTGTTGTTATTGCCCGAGTGCGACCACAAATAGGCGATTGAAAATAAGCCTTCAGCCTAACGAAAGGAATTTTACCATAGCGCATGAGTTTACGCACTTGCTTCAAGCAACAAAAAAAGAAGAGCTTGGAATACCCACCGGTGAAAGAGCTTGTGATATTTGGGCTTTAACTCGATTGCCGCTGGACTTAATTGATGACCATCCTAGTTACATAGGCAACTATTCTATGCGAAAGCATTGGAAGGTTATGAACAAGACAGTCAGAGAACTTGCATTTAGTGCTATAGAGGTTAGAAAGACCAAAAGACAATACATAGTATGGCTTGAGGATGAGATAAAGAAGCTATCAGTATCTCAATCGTCATCTAAAAAATTCTAGACAACGGTGAAGAAGAAAGCGATCCTAATTTTGACCGCAAGCTCGACGCCGTGATGGCAGGCGGTTCTCAATATCTCAACGAACACCTTTTGACCAAGATAACAAGGAAGAACTGCAAGATTAGTTTCGAATTACCTCATCCGTCATTATCTCTTCATACCAAATGTTCTGGAATTGTGATATAGGTTACAGCCTGAAGTACTAATGAGGCTACTACTATTGCGGGTAAGTATCAGGGGTTTGCTGCCCCTCTTTGTAATTGTTGGCGCATTCATAGTAATTGGAGCTGTCCTTATCAGCTCAGGAGTTCTCCCTGAAGAAAGGGCGAGGGAATTTCGTTCTCTTACGGATGTTTCAATAGCAAGCGACATGAAGGTAATAAAAGAACCAACACTCGGAGATAATACATTCATTTATGCATTAAATGATGTCGCACAGCGTGGCATCGATATTGCCCAAGGCGATGCACGAGTAAGACAGATACTTGATGATGCCAAATCAAAACAAGCTACAGTAACTATTGCTGCTGTTCAACCTACAGTTATGACAGACAGACAAAGCGGAGAGTTACTTTACAGCTCCGCAGGACAGGTCGTAATTACATCTAACTGGCAAACGGTAGGTGGAACAGCTTATTCGGAGCCGCAAAGTTTTGCAACAGTTGCAGACAGAAGCCTTGAGTCGCACCAGCAGATATGGCATGTCCTTGTTGATGTAGACAACGGTCAGGTCAGACAGGTTAATCAGCAGGCGGATCGAGTCATTTCTGATTCAGTAAATCCAGATATTATACGTACGGAGGTGAACATGTTTATGCCAAATGCGATTGTAGTGGATGCAGGCTCTGCTGTCAGGTGGACTAACCCTTCAAATTTTCCACACAATGTAGTTGGCGTATTTAACCAGACAACAGCACAGGATGCTGTTAATAGCACTGGACTGATTATTGATAATTCAACAAACAGTACTAATAACAATAATAACACTAATGATGCACAATCATCGCTATATTCTTCAGGTGTAACTGCAATAGATAGTGGCTTTATTCAGCAGGGACAATCGTGGCAATACAACTTTAATGAAGCAGGAGTCTTTAACTATCTATGTACAATCCATGCAGAGGAAGGTATGAGGGGAACGCTGATAATTGCAGCTCCTACCTCCTCATGATCGCTTGTTTTCCAT
>DAINBL010000110.1:0-2328 GCA_036732945.1 Nitrososphaera sp.
TCTAAAAAAATAGATATTACAAACCTTATTGCTTGCCATCTTTCAAGTGCTCTACAATAAGCTAGTCTGCTTCTTTTCCAACTACCTTTATCTTCTCACCTTTATTGATCTCCTCATCTCCTCTACTGATTTTAGCCTTCCAGTACTCACCGCCAACAATAACAAAACCTGTTCTATGGGACTAATGTCGTAGCGGGCCCGGGGGGATTCGAACCCTCGACCTAACGCTTAGGAGGCGTTCGCTCTATCCATGCTGAGCTACGAGCCCGTCTGTTGTTGAACCTTTGCAGCGCCAATTTAAAACATTCGTCTATTTCAGTGCAAATACAACTATCTGAGGTTTCCTATTAGGATGGAATTCTTGGTCACGCCAATCATTTGGAAAATAAGTCTTGCCTACGTTTGAAACCGGTTGGAAACCAGCTTCGTTTGCAGTTAACACCATCTCCTTGAATAGCTTGCTGTCCCTTTCTAGGTCAGTCAAGATCCTGACCCTGCCACCGTGGACGAGTTTCTTTGATATTATCGCAAGCATCGCTCGGAACGAGCTTTTGCCTTCTATTGCCGTTACCGGCGCATAATGCTCCGGCAACACCAGAAAAAAATTGTCTATCGACCTGTCGGATATTGCAGGGAGCAATTTTTCAGTATCCCCCCAGAATACAGAGGCATTTTGCGGATCCAACTCAGCAAGCCTAGACTTTGCCTTGAAGACCTCATTTTGATCTTTCCCTATACCTATGAAATACTCAAAATAATTCTCCACGGCCATTGCTTGCAGCATTTCGCCTTGCCTCAGGCCTATTTCTGCGTTGACTTTGGCGTACATTCTTCTTGCAGTGGTTATCGTCCTGTTAAGCTGTGTCGACGGGTTGCCTTCATGGAAGAACTGGTATATGAGGCCCCACCGCTGACGGAATATGTATGGAAAGTGTTTCATAGTGATTATCTGCTTAAAGGTTTCATTCTCTGAAAAATCAGTAAAGAACGCATCAGTCCTTGGCACAGCTTCGAGTTTGGGCAGATTAAGCTCATCGTAAAGGTTTGTAACCCTGTCCCATGCCCTGACGGGGTCTGAGCCCATGTACGTCACTGCAAGGTCGGCAAGCCAGAGGATCTCCGCAAGCAATTTTACCTTTTTGACATTCTCGCCTTTGCCGGCCAGTTCATCGAGTCTTTGCGCAAACATTTCCTGCGCTAGCTCTTGCTTGAAGAATGGAAAATCTGTCCTCCAGATGAGTGATTCGACTATTAGACTTTCAACAGGGCTCCAATCTGTCTTGACATATTCGGGGTGCGTCGTGGCAAATTCTGTAGGTGGTGATAGAGCCGTTTTGAATTCCCGGAAATAATTTTCAAATTCGTCTTTGTCCATTGTAAAGTATGCATCAAGAATTCTATTCTTTGAAAGCTCTTGCATCGTCCTGTTCACACTTGGGCCTTTTGGTCCGCTGCCACTTGAGACATGCGGTTGGACCGGATCGTAGTCATGCAGAAGTGCTGCGACAAGTGTAAGCTCGTAATCTTTTGATCCAAAGCGAACCTCTTGAAACTCCTTTGGAATCATTTGGAGAGCCATGTACGCGACTTCAAGGGAATGGTGAAAACTGTGATAGTCGCTTGCCCCTTCGCCAAGCCCAAGCCTGGTGTATGCATTCTTGAGAAACCTTAATAGAATCCGCAGCATGTAGATTCTGCTCTCAGCTATGCCTTTTTCCGACGCAAGCTCGAGCAGCGAGATTATGATATCTTCATCCTTGGCGTTTGCAAGATTGGCATTTGTCTCTTCGATGGTGCGCTTTTTTGCTCCGGGAAAGACTCTTACTACCTGAAGGTAAACGAACCTCAGCGGCAGGCTTTTGTTTAGGTATATGCCAAACGTCATCCCTCTCCAAGGGTATCTAATCCTCTGCCTCTCCCACTCGGCTACCTCATCAGACGCTGCTACAATCTTCTTATTGAGATCGGCTACAAGCTCGTGCAACTGTTCATCGACAGTGATGTCAGTAAACCGCTTGCGCTCAGTGTTCATTACGAGCCACTGCGGGATCTTGACGATGTAGACTTGGCGGCGCGATCTCTTTTCTTCGCCTGTTGACTTTCTTGAAGTTACCGCCGCATTTCTCGGACCGCTGTGAAAGGGCAAGTCGCTGTCCTTTACCACCTTGAGTTTGATCTCTCTGCTTCCGCCTTTGAGGCTCAAAAGGATGTGCCAGTACTTGCCCTTATCCATCCACGAAGGCACCTGTGTCTCTTTGTCCCAGAAATCAACCGGACCAGAAGGGAAAAAGCCTGGTTCGTAGTCCTTTGTGACTGGATTATAGGATT
>DAINBL010000110.1:2428-4857 GCA_036732945.1 Nitrososphaera sp.
GGACCAGAAGGGAAAAAGCCTGGTTCGTAGTCCTTTGTGACTGGATTATAGGATTTATATTCATATTCACCTACCATGGGGTCTAACTTGCGGGCGGCCAGCCTTGCCTCTATCACCGTCTCGATAGAGTTCGTAAACTCTCGGTACGCCATCACCCCCCAGATGGTGCCAAGAAAGCTGAATAATGTGAAAATGCCGGCCAGCATGTTTACTTCATTGTAGATAAGGTACTGCGGGATAAGAGGTATTCCAAACCATCCAGTGGAAAGAAGTCCTGCAAAAGCAAGTGTGATAAAAAGGTACCGTGCTAAATTGTGATAATGAATACTAAATGACAAACAGTCATCGCTGCTATGCATGCAGAAATCGCATTTTTCCCGTCCGCTGACGGTAGGTTCAAACTTCAACCTTTTTTTTGCCCGCCGGTTGATTATTATCCTTTGATGCTCGATTATATATTGTCTTCACGCTGATTCGACCGCTGCATAATCCTTCAGACTTGCTTTATTCGAAAAGTCTTAGTTCGCGCAGCATAAGGAACAAAAAATCATGTCTCAATATTGATTTTGGCCAGATAAGAGCTACAAAACAGCTCTGGTTGGGTATTACACATATGCTGGGCGCAGACCTGTGGACTTGATTTTCCTCCAAACTTATATGATTAAGTGCATGTTTTGATTCTATCTATATGTCTTTTTGTGATTCAGAATTACAATCAAAAGCTATCGCTCTTAGTACAACTACTGGTCTAAGTTGTCCTTTGTAATTCTTGCTTTATTTATTTATTTATTAGAAAGTTCTGCGGCCATGTTAGCTCAATACAAGGTTCATGGTACACTGCATTCAAAATCCTGAGCAAGAAGAAGCTGTATCATTTCACCCTTCAGTCTCTAGGATGTGAGAGAGTGGCGGATGTCATTACTTGAAAAAGATTGCGTTGTACACCTTCGTTCCCGCTGCTAGTCAAATTTTCGTCACAATTCAATGTTGCCTGTTGGGCGCAGATCTAATCACATTAGACTGTAGGCTGTACCCTCTGATGATATTCCTGTTTGCCCTGTCCACATTATCTTTGTAAAGGTCGATACCCACAAACTTGCGCCCAAGCGATGTTGCTGTTATGCCTGTCGTGCCTCTGCCTGCAAATGGATCAAGCACATAATCGTCTTTCTCAGTTGCGAACCGGATAATGATGTCTACAAGCTCTTCCGGAAATATTGCGAAGTGCTCATTGCCATAGTGTGCTCTTGTGGCAATCTCCCACACATTTGAAGGGTTCTTGCCACGGGGGTTGCAAACAGCAAATATTGGATAGTGCTTGTGATCTCCTATTCTCCTGCGCGTCGCATGACGCTTGAACTTGCGATAGCAGGTTGGGCAAAACTTTTCAGGATCATATCCATAGGCTCTGGCTATCTCTGAGGTCGTTGGAAGCTGCGAAACTGGGGTCCGAGGAGATGCATTATGAATGATGTTGGTTATCCGCATGACTTGGTTTCTGTCTGGATTTTTAGGCATATATTGAACCATATTTGCAGGCGGCTCCTTGTTACGCCCTTCCGCTGCCTCATTGCCCATCACCCTTACTGCATCGAGGTTTGCATAGGAATGCCGGTTCTTTGAAAAGAACAGGACATACTCATAAGCCTGAGAAAAGTTGTTTCGTATGCTGCTGCTGATGTTGTTTTTCTTGTACCAAATGATGTCCTCGCGAAAGACATAACCAGATTGAACGAGTCTATCTGCAAGACGATGGGGGATCCGTAGCTTTTCATGCTGCCGCCGTGCGTCGCCTATTACTATCCAGAGGCTACCGTCCTCGGTAAGCAGATCTCTGCATGCAGCAAATGTATGAGTCAGGGATTGGATATATTCTTCTGCCGTCTGCTCCCTGCCAATTTCGTGGTTGTCCGCTCCGTAATGCCGGTGGCGAAAATATGGCGGAGAAGTTATAACTGCCCGAAATTTCATGCCAGTTAGGCACCTCATTATTTGGGAAGCGTCACCTTGGATCATCCGAAAGGATTCGTCGTCGTCCAAATGCAAAATAAAAGCCACTATGGTGCTCTTAACCTTATCCCTTCTTAACGGACGGCTAGACATATTCACATCGGTCTTTCTCCAACGCTCTATACCATGCTGCTGATGTAATCAACGTGCTTCATGGTGCTGTTTCTTTAGTTGAACGCTATCTGCTCTATTTCTATCATCAGCAGCATTTCCTCGTAGTTTGCGATTGGCTCGTAGTACGCCTTCAATACTTATTTTCAGCAGATGCCAAATATGCCCCACCTTATAGACCTGAGATAAAGACTTAGTTTCCATGTCAAAGATGATCTACAACATATATTTGGGCAACAAATTTTTCATTGTATTAGGGCCGGTGGTCTAGCCTGGTTAAGATACCGCCTTGACATGGCGGGGGTCGT
>DAINBL010000111.1:0-4856 GCA_036732945.1 Nitrososphaera sp.
AATCATAATAGAATAGCATTGGAAAGCAGTCATCAATATATTGCCTAAGGTTACTTTAGGCATGACTACCTCTAATTGCCTAGAATTTTTATGATCAGAAAAAAATTGCTGTTGCAAATCTCTCCGAGCTTATCATCAGAAATAGACGGTGGTAGTGGCTCCATGCTAGTTGTATATGGTGTTTTTTGATGACTCGGAAAGCATTAGCTAGGAGTCAATCACTAATACTAGAAACCACATCCTTTAGTCAAAATCAGTTATTACGATTAAGGATATTTGACCAGAATTTTAAAGCAATAGCATATTTTTATCTGTATAAGCAAGGCAGGTTACCCAAAATCACAGGTGGACTGGAATTAATTGACCTGTATCTTAACAAATGTGGCTTCAGTCAACAATAGCAATAACAATAATGATAATGGTATTTGTGATATCCAACCAATAAAAATACGCTTTTCCTCTTACCTGGATGATGTGCTTTTATACCTAGTTGGTTTCAGGTAGGCGCTTGGGCTTTGGTTTGCAGAAACTTGTGTCAGCGAGTTGGGGTGCGAGGTCACAACGGTAGCCTGTATAATAAGGGAATGAACTATTGCAGCAGGTGCGCTGTTTATTTTCATAATGAAGGCGCAACTCATTGCTTTTGCTGCGGTAGCAAGCTTAGATACAAATCAAGAGGTGCCAGAAAAAGAAGAGGTCCGGAAGCGGTTCTACAACAAGAGCCAACGGGTGGAATGTGGCAATGACAAGGAAGCTACAGAGAGAGAGACCTTTCAATCCGCGCTTGATTTATGCACTTCAGGCTGCAAGCACGCTAGAATTTGTTTATCACAGCCCTCAGTCCGTAATACTTTTCAGTGACGTCTATGGCCTTTTCTATTTCTGAAAGGGAATACTTGTGTGTAACGATTGCGGAGAGGTCAATTGATTTATCTGCTGCAATTCTTGTAGCCTCCTCTAGCATTTTCGGCGTAGAGCTAAAGGTGCCAGTGATCGAGATCTGGTTATAGTGCAGCCAGTTGACATCCAACAAAAAAGTCTGTCCGCTTGGCATGCCAGCAAAGATATTTATCTTGGAGTTCTTGCCAGAGACCTTTGCCGCAAGTTCAAAGGCAACAGGGTTGCTCGTCGCAATTACTACCGCCCCGGCACCAGAAGAAGAAGCTCCAGCAAAATCAAGAACGTCAGCAACTGTTTGAGGGGAATAAGCAAAGACTGCATCTGCACCCATTGCCCTTGACTTTTCCATCCTTGACGGAACTTTGCCGACGATTGCTACTCTCGAGCTCGATAATCTCTTGAAGAGCTGGAGGTGAATGAGGCCCATGGGTCCATCTCCTATTATCACCACAGACCTTTGCTTCGCAACAGGAAGCATGCGAGAAACGCTGTTTAGGCAGCAGGCAAGAGGCTCCAAAAGGGCAGCTTCTTCGTTAGTTAGGCTGTCTGGCACCGGCACTAGACCTCCTATTCTAATCAACTGCTCTGGTATTGTGACATATTGTGCAAAGCCGCCATTTGAGGTAGAGCCTATCTCCTTCAAGTTCATGCAAAGGTTGTAATCACCGGCCTGGCAATATGGGCAGTGAAGACAAGGGATCAGGGGGCAAACGGCAACCCTTGAACCTGCATTTATACTCATGCCATTTCCTACCATGATGTCGCTTTGTATTTCTCCGCAGAGCTCGTGCCCTAAGATTACAGGCGGGCTCACTTTTCGATGACCATTTCTAAACACTCGGACGTCATACCCACAGACTGCGCAGGCGTTCACCTTGAGCATGGCTTGCCTGCGAGTGATTGGTACTTGCTGTACAATAATGTTGTTTGGTGCATGGAAAACGGCAGCCAGCATATTCGATTGATACTGTAAATTTGTTCTACAACCTAAAAAGAGTTACAACGCAGCTTGTCATAGTATAGGTATGACAAGGCTATTTGAACCCCACATTCATATGTACTCTCGGACCACCGACGACTATGAAGCAATGTCCAAGGCAGGGATAGAGGTAATAGTCCAGCCATCATTTTGGCTAGGCAGCCCCCGGACATCGGTCGGAACTTTTGAGGACTATTGGGAACATATGATCACTTTTGAAACAAATCGGGCAAGGGACTTTGGAATAGAGCACTTTGTCTGCATTTCGGTGAACCCAAAGGAGGCCATGGAACGGCCACTTGCCTTAGATGCAATGGAGGCCATGATGAAATACTTGGACAGGGAAAGGGTAGTAGCAGTCGGAGAGCTTGGCTACAATCTCATAAATGATCTCGAAGAGGAGGTATTTGTAAAGCAGATGGATATTGCAGCAGAAAAGAATATGCTCATGACAGTTCACCTGCCTCACAAAAACAAGCCGGAAGGCATGCGACGTATTGAGCTGATATTAAATAGCGAGCGGGGCAGGCGCTACAATCGCCACAACATTTTGATAGACCATAACGTCGAAGAAACAATTGAAAAGACACTCGAGTTTGGTATGTGGGCTGGACTTTCCGTGTATCCTGTATCAAAGCTGTCACCGGAGCGTGCAATGAACATCATCAAAAAATATGGTACAGAAAGAATAATGATCCATAGCGCAGCTGACTGGGGCGCATCAGACCCGCTCAGCGTTCCGCTCGTAGCGAGGGAAATGAGGAAGGCTGGTTTTAGCATCAATGAAATAGAGCGGGTAACATTCTATAATGCCTATGAATTCTTCAAGCAGTCGTCACGATTTACCTGGAAGCCATAGTAGTAATGATCAACCTGGCATTTAGCACTAATGCCTTCAAGCGGTATTCCCTTGAAGATTCGATAAGAGAGATTGCAAAGGTAGGCTACAGGGGTGTTGAGATCCTATGCGATATCCCACATGCATATGCGCCTACTTTTAAAGATAATCAAGTTAGATCATTGAAGAAAACTCTCACGTCGTCTAACATGCAAATCTCAAACCTCAATGCATTTACTCTATACGCAGTCGGCGATACCTATCATCCCTCCTGGATAGAGGACAGTAGAGAGATACGCATAGAGCATACGATTGAATGCATAAGGCTTGCAAAAAAAGTGGGAGCAAAGCATCTGTCTACAGAGCCAGGTGGTCCAGTACCACCACCACCACCACCAGAAGCAGCCCCACCACAACAATTCCAAGATATGCGCCTGCTTGAAAAAATGTTCCTTGATGGTGTGACAAGAGTTGCAAAAATTGCAGAGGAAGAAGACATAAAAGTGCTGATTGAGCCGGAACCCGGACTTCTCATTGAAAATTCAACGCAGTTTAAGATGTTCATAACCCAACTTTCTAATTCTAGACACATCAGGCTCAACTTTGACATCGGCCATTTTTATTGCGTAAATGAAGATCCCGCTAAACTCGTCTATGAATTATCAGATTATATTGAGCACTTTCACTTAGCAGACATTGCAGACACTAGAATTCACAATCATCTGATTCCCGGGAAGGGCTCAATTGATTTTCGCCGAGTGTTTGATGCAATTGATGACATTGGTTACCGAGGGTTTGTTACTGTCGAGCTCTATCCATACCAAGATAATCCGGTACAGGCAGCAGAAGAGGCGTATAGCTACCTTTGCAGCATCACGTAGGCCAACGCCTCAAAGAATACCTTCTGCTAATCAGGCTCCCAAATGTATTCACGGTTCCTTCTAATATATTGGCCGGATACTTTGCAGCTACTACAGCAGCAGAAGCAGACGGCGTGCATATCGCTGCGCTTGTGGTCTCATCTTGCTTGTTGTATGTTGCAGGAATAGTTCTAAATGATTATTTTGACATTGAGATAGATAAAAGAGAGCGTCCCTTCCGACCGCTTCCTTCTGGAAACATCTCGAAGCGGCATGCACTTTCCATTGCTATGATCGCACTATTAGTTGCAAATACTATCGCCTTGATACTTGGTCCTACGAGCCTTGCATTGAGTCTCGCACTCACTCTTGCAATAATTGCCTATGATTACAGACTAAAACATGGCCTATTGGGTCCATTTGCAATGGGTGCCACGAGGTTCCTAAATATAATCTTCGGAGCAAGCCTTGTATTGGCTTATGTCAGTAATCATTCATATGCTGTTGTAGGAGCCGCTGCAGCGTCACTATTTCTATACATAATAGCAATAACAATCCTGAGCAAAAAAGAAGCAGGGAATGAGAAACCAAATTCCACTTTGGTCTTTTTGATGGTATTTGGTGTTATTTCAGTCGTAGCCGCTTTAGGCTTGTTGCTGCAGTTGCAATGGACATTTCTTCTAAACCTGTCGATATTTGCTACAGTAATGATTATCACTTTAAAGCAGCATCTTATGAAAGCGTTGCCTTCTGTACAAAAGGCAGTCAGAAACATGGTCATCTCTATAATAATACTTGACTCTGTATTTATAACTGGGACAGCTGGCCTACCCTATGGGCTAGCAACTCTGCTTCTCATTGTACCTGCTGTAGTTTTAGCAAAAAAGTTGTACGTGACCTGATGTCATCTTCTCTACCGACCATTAAAATAACTGCTGACAATGAAATACACAATGGAAAATAATAGGGTTAGAATATTTTTAAATCAAAGAATATTGTAATAAGAACAGTTCTGTAAGACTTCGTAATGTTTTAGCTACCTCTATAATCCCTCACTGCTTACTGCATTTCATGGTATTGAAGGGAACTTTTACAACAGATTGATGTGTTAATCCAAATGTTAATAGAGAAATTACCAAATGAATTTTCTTACCATTATTGACCCTATAAACCGCTAAAAAAGAACTCATATAGCTGTGCTATAAGATAGGCTCTACATCTTTTTATTCCTATAATAGCAACCCTTTTGTTTAAATGCCTGAAAAGGAGGACTATGATG
>DAINBL010000112.1:0-4838 GCA_036732945.1 Nitrososphaera sp.
AAATGTGGCGGAGTCCAAGTGCGCCTCGGAGAGAAGATTACCTGCATCAATTGTGGCAACGAGGTAAATACAGCACGTGCCCAACCAAAGGCCGAGCGAGGTGAAGCGACACCAGGTAGAGGATCGGCACTCTTGACATCGGTTGTATCTTTAATTGAAGAAAAGGTCGCGCTGATTGCATCAGAAATAAGGGTTGAGAATGACATTTCCATGCAAAGGCAAAAGGCAGAGCTTCTCGAGAGATATCTTGCGATCTTAGAAAAGACAAAAAACCTAATAGGATGACTAGCGGAATGTATTTAAGCGCAAATGCATAATTGCTAGCGATGAGCAGTAAGAAAAAGAATGCTCCTCTCCCTGCTTCAAGTGCAGGTCTTTTGAGGTTTTTTGAAGACGAGACAAAGGGCATCAAAATTAGGCCGGAGATTGTGCTGGGGATAACTGGTGCTGTTATCGGGGCATCAATTATGATTAGGATCCTGTTCCCTGTCGGTTGAATATGGGATGCTTGCGCCCCGGAGGGATGATGTATCCAACATTCACAGGCATTGGTCCGTTACCCGGATAAATCCTTCCTCCGCTAGAGTATCGTATACTATCTGGATTGCTTGCGCTGTAATCATTGTTGTTGTATCGCACGTTTATGCCCTTAAGACAGGCCTTGCAGGCCTTGCTATCTACCTGCCACTCAGTATAGCCTCCCTGATAGGTTCTCATTTTCTAGACTATCTTGCTCTAAAAGGCACTCCTGTTCGAAAATTGTCCAAAATTGCTCATGTCTCTGCGTTTGCCAATGTATTTTGGTCACTCACTATCCTGCTAGGAATTGCAGCAGATTTTATGTTTTCCAAGTCTTCATCAATGGACTATGTCATTGCTGGCATGCTGCTTGCAGTGGGATTCAGGATGGGGCTATTTATCTCGGTATTTGGAGCCACTACAGCTAGGGGATTTTTGGTGTCATTCATACAACCTCTAATCTTTTTCTTTGCATTTATGCCACCGTCTTCATATCACCTGATCTTGGCGCAAACTTATGGGGGCCTTGCATTTGGGGTGGGTCTTCTAGCAATTGGCATAGTATGGAGTATCCTTGCAGACAGGGCTGGAAGACCTGGAGTGAAGAGCACTTTTGGACTGTTCCGTGCTTTTCTTATGGCATGGTCAGAAAATAGAGTAGACATGATCGAAGAATTAATCGAAGCTAGAGCTCACAAAAATGCTATTACAACTAAGGTAATCCGTTTCCTTTTTGCGGACAACCAGGCGGCCATAGTCCTTCCGGATGTGCACCCGGGTCCTTTTAGCATGGTAGGAGGAAGTAATCTCCCCTATGTCCTTTACGAAAGTTTCTCAAAGAGGGCATTAGTAATGCATAGCGTCTCAGACCATTCGCTCAATATTCCTTCCAAGAAAGAACTAGAAAAATATGTCAAAGGCTTAGAACAAATGGCCACAAAGGAAAAGGGTGATACGTGTAGCGCGCCTGTGCAAGTGAGGATAAACAACGCTACTTCAACAGGGATCGCATTTGGTAACACTGCTATGGTTATGTTGTCGCTTGCACCAGCTGGCATGGATGATATTCCTCGAAGCGTTAGCAACGAACTTGAAGCCTTTGGGAGAACCATCGGGTTTCCCAGCGTCTTAGTAGTTGACTGCCATAATGCAATGGGCAAAAATCTAAACGATCGCGACAGAAATGATCTCATCGCATCTGCAAAAGAATGCCTAGACCAATTGAAAGGGCTACCCCAGAAGCAATTCAAGGTCGGCTTTGCCAGCCTAGATGATGTGGATTGCGTTATGGACAGGACAGAGGAGCTCGGACAGGGCGGACTTGCGGCACTAGTCATAAGCACAGATAACAGAAACTATGCTATAGGATGGGCAGACTCAAATAATATGGAGAATACAGCACGTGACTATATTGTCTCTAAAGTAAGGGGTAATGTAACCATGCTAGAGGTATGCAGTTCTGATACGCACTCTACATCAGGCAAGAGGACAAGAGAAGGCTATTTTGCCCTTGGCACTACCAGCAGTCTGGAGAAAATTGCTGCAGCCTATATTCAACTGTGCGCCAAGGCAACAGATCTGGCCGCTGGATCTGTGTTTGAGCTTGCTTTTGCGCAATCAGCCATCAAGGTAATGGGCAAAAAGCAGTTTGAAGATTACTCTCTGGCACTTGACCGATCAGTGAATGTAACGAAGATCTTTGTTGCAATCACCGTCGCGAGCTTTATTGCAATGCTAGTCTTATCCTAACTCGGAAAGGCCGATGCTACGTAAATTTCAGGCAAAAAGCCTTTCACTTCCATGATAAAAGACCTGAATCTGTGTATTGGCACGAGCGGAACTCCGCCGATAAACCTTACCGACTCGGCGTGCAGAGTCAACATGACTGGCACGACTTGAGATATTGTTCTATCACACTTGATCAGCCTCTCAGCTCTTGCGACCTGCTTTTGGGAAAATTTTGATATCGAGGAGAGGTTACTTCGATTCCAGTGCTTGCAGTCAACTGCAATTGTAAAACCAGCTGAACCAGTCCCAACGATATCTATTTCCATGCGGGGTTTTACGAATCTAACGTTAGTGCGAGTACGGTATCCAAACGATATGAGAAGCTCCGATGCCAGCTTCTCAAAATCCTTCCAGGAAAGGTACCTTGATACCTGCTCTATGTCACATCCCATCTGAAGCGCAAGAACCGCCGCAGAGATCCTGTCAGTTCCTGAAAATTTTACCACGTTCTTAGAAACAGAGCCGATATTGTTAGCTTCTAAATAATCAAGCATGCTCTTTGTAACGGACCTACTTGATATCCCGCAGGCCTCCTGAAATCTATCTACGGTTATAACATTCTCCGGTTCAATGGCTCCAAGTACCTTGACTAGCAGATCAGGATGCATCCAGGTATATAGACCCAGTCCTTACTTCCTGATATATTTAAGCCCAGCAAGAAGTCTCAAAAGCTCGCAACGTGCTGCCTTCTTTCTTCAGCATAGAGATGTTATAGTCTCTAGACTAAAACGGAGCGAGTAGAAAATCCAATGTGTATATGTATATTCTCCATGTATGCGCTATTTGGAGGTACGACGGGCGGATAATATATATATTTCAAGTCATAATCATAGATGGATTTGAGGATGTTCACTTATGCCAACAAGACAGCGGGTCAGCAGCAGCAGCAGCCCTCGCTCATGAGACCATAGTTTAGAATTTTGATTTAATAAATTCTAGACTCCTGGCAGAAACAGCTTTTTCCTTTGTTAGCTGCTGTGCATCTTCTGGAGTATCAATGTCGTACATAACGCTCTTCGAAAATAAGCGTTTTACAGGGATGCCAAGTTTGAGGGCTGCCTTGACATGCATGTTGTAACTGTCAGTATCATAGAAAGTGGCAATCACAGATGGAGGCTTTCTTAAGAGCATATTTGTACCATCGTAGCGCAGAGAAGGGCAGATCACTATGCACCTGCTCTCATTTTCAGCCAGCTGACATGCCTGAGATACTTCTGTTGCATCAAGAAGGGGCAAATCTTGGGGAATCACCACCGTTGCCTCCGCAGCTTCCCTTATACAATAGCTTTCAGCCAACGCGACTGCTGCGTTGACACCGTTCTCCTTTTCTTCCCAGAGGAAGTTTATTCCGTGTTTTGTCGCCATTTCTTCTGCACGCTTGTCTGCTGATACTATTACTACCTGAGTCAATGAGCCAATAGATGAAAGAATCTTCACCGTATCTTCTAGCATTAGGGACGATAGGAGGATGCGGTCGTCCATATCTAGGATTGGTGACAGTCGCGTCTTTGCGTTTTCAAACCTTTTCACAGGAACGATCGCAAAAGTCTTCATCGTGATTTTATTTTTCAACCAATCTCAAGAGACGCCTGCTGAGGCTGACTTCATCCCTTTTGGTCTTCATAGTTATGTTAGTTTCGTAAACCTGCATATCAAGGGCCTCTATCTGTGATTTCATCCTATGATCTTCCTTGGAAATTATGAACTTGCTAACAAAGTTACGGTAATATTTTGCCACTCCAAAAGAGGAAGCTTCGAGTCCAAGCGCCCTCATGTATTTTACTGCAGGTCCGCTTACTGCCTTTCCTCCGATCAGCGGTGAAATAGCTATGACTTTGTCTCTATTTTGCGCAAGTACATTTCGTAGATCTGCAAGAGCTACGATGGGCCCTATGCTTGAAACGGGGTTTGCTGGCGCAATTACTACAGCGTCGCACCGCCTAATGGCGTCTAGGGCAGCAGGATTTGCTGTCGCTGTGCTAGCGTTCTCATACCTTATGCCCGTTACTTTAGGTCTTCCTCTATGTTTGACCCAAAATTCCTGCAGGTGTATCTCACCTAGAGTATTAGTTACAATGCGTGTCATCATCTCTTTGTCAGTAGCAGGGATGATTTGAGCGCTTATAGAATAGCAGCCCCTAAAAAAATTGGTGATCTCAGACAGACTCTTACCTTCCTTCATCATGCTTGTTCGGAGCAAATGGATCGCAAGGTCTCTATCGCCCAAACCAAACCAGGCGGGGGCACCAATTTTTTTCAGCTGAGCCAAGCACTGAAATGAATCACCTTTGATCCCCCATCCGCGTTTCTGATCAAGTATGTTAGCAAGCCCATAAATTATAGTGTCAATGTCGGGGCATACGTATAGGTTATGTATCCAAATATTGTCACCAACATTGCAGATCACGGCAATATCTTTTTCAATTGCAGCGAGTCCCCTGACCAGTTTTATCGAACCTGTTCCGCCTGCAAGAACAGTTATCGTCAAATAACATTGAGGTAAATAATGCGTTTTATTATATCCTCCGACG
>DAINBL010000113.1:0-4834 GCA_036732945.1 Nitrososphaera sp.
TTTGTTTCTCTGCTTCTGTCAAAGTTGGCATCATTTACTTCCACCTTTCCGTTAGAGATCTGCAATGCCGGATCCTTGATGTAATAGTATTCAAGGTGAGCAAATGATATGGCAAATACAGCGCATATGACAGCAGTCGCGATGAATTCTATTCTTCTAGCTCCAAGTTGCTTGACAACATATTCCCTATGGGACATGTAGCCATGATCTTCAGATTCAGGTTTGATGAAAAAATATGTGCGATTATGAATTAAAGCAGTTATTTAAGATTCTTAGTGAGGTATGCAAGTGGGAGCTTAGATGCTTAGTTTATCTGTGATGTTATCGAAAGTTATGTGAGAATGCCGGATGAGCAAAACATTAATGCTGCTGTGGTATCGCCTCGGAAGACTCCGAGCGCCACCACCACCACCGCGACTTCTATTAAGAGAACCTTTCAGAAAAGGAAAAAGTCAGTCAGGCAAAAGGATATTGACACTGTATTAGTAGTTAATCCAAATTCCAGCAGTGGCGTAACTGGAAAAGGATGGGATGAGCTGTATTCTGAAATTAAGAATGTGCTAGGTAGTAATCTTGAGGTTGCTTTGACTAAGAAAGCTGGTGACGGGTCTGCGCTAACACGACAGTTTCTAAAACAAGGATTCAAAAAAGTTCTAGCTATAGGAGGCGATGGAACCCTAAATGAAGTCGCAAATGGATTCTTTGAAGAACCAGTAGGAATACATTCTGACAAGATCAATGGGCCAGCAGAATCCGCTCCTTTGAAATCAATAAATCCTGATGCAATAATGGGAGTTATACCAGCCGGCACAAGAAATGTTCTTGCCAAGTCTTTGGGTTTACCTGAAGGAATTGTTGCATGTTGTAAGGCGTTTAGTGTAGGCAACCCAAAAAAGATAGATGCTATCTATGCTACTGCTACAAATAAAGAAGACCCCTCGTCAACAACGAGCAAAATTTGTCTCAATGCTGCTGAGATGGGCGTTGCAGGAGAGATAATTGAGAGGTCAAAGAAAGTCAGGGAGGTGGTTAACAGTAGAATTGTGTCCACAATTACAAGCATCGCTGCTACCTTGCCCACCTATCAAAGCAATGAGTGCGAAATATCTATTGATAACGATAGAAGGAAATTTGCTATTAAAATGACAATGGCAGTCGTTGCTAATGGTCAATTCCTGGGGGGTGGATTCAAAGTAGCACCACACGCCAGCATGTCAGACGGGTTGCTTGATTTGGTCGTAGTAAAAGATTCTGGAAGCCTCAAAATGATAGATGAGCTTATTAACATGAAGGATGGCGATTACAAGGAAGAGGACAATATAGTATACAGACAGGTTAGAAAAGTCTCCTTAACATCAAAGGAAAGGGATGTTACTGTTACAGTCGATGGAGAGCCGATTGGAATTTTGCCTGCAACATTTGAAGTGATTCCCAATGCATTGACAGTAAAAATGTAGTAAGTCTATGGCTACTAGCATCTTCATAATACCTCCAACATCGCAATGCATCAACTGTGAATATCATATTCAAAACAATTGATCGAAAAACAAAAGTGAATTATGATTGAAAGCTAAGACCTTAAACTGGTGTAATGGGAGTATATAATTACACTCTTTCAGACTCACTAATCGACAACCCCCTGCCTTTGCACTAAATGGCTCCCCTTCTCTCTATCTCTCGATGTGTAGTCTCAATCTTGCTTGATATCTGAAGTCAAGCCAACATCTATTGGAATCATTCGTGAAGACGGGCCTTCTCGTTGACACATAACAAGCCAGTGCTGTCCAAACGAGGCGTATATATTAAGAAAGCGACAAATGACTTACACAACGCATGCTTATAGCTCTTGGATTAATTGTGGTCTCGATGTTGCTTATGCCAGTTCTGGCATTTGCGCAGACCCAGCAGGATTTCCAGGTAGTCAAATCCGAGAGGAGTGAAAGCTTTGTGCTTCCCTATACCGCTGCTAACCGTAACGATCAGGATCCTCTTGTATACGCATTTGACGAACCCCGGCAGCCAAACTGGATTATCGCACTACAGAACAATCTGTCCTATGTCCCAAGAGAAGGCGCCAGAACCATCATAAAGATACAGGAGCCGGCACCAAGTGAAAAATACATTGAACTTGCAATATACGGCGATCAGTCAATGAGGTTTTGGGTTGCGGTAAATACCCCCGAGGCAGGATACGCCAGAATGTATGACAGTGAAAATGGCTGGTCAACCGAACAGCCCATATCTGTGACTCATACGGAAAATGGAGGTCTGACTGTCACAAATGGCATTAGAACTGTAGTTGATAGGCTTGATGTCAATGGCTTTGCAGCTGCATCGATACAAGTCTATGGCAACGATAGAAGCTCCACACTTGCCAACGCATACGCCGGCGACGTCTCTTTTCAAGTTTTTTACGGACGCATCGACGAGTCATCTATCTACTTTGTGCCAGCAGCAGTTGGAGCAGGAATATTCGGCCTCGTCGCAGGTCTTCTGATACTCAAGAAGAGAAAGCCTTCTGATTAGACTAGTCGTAACTGTGATTATTGTAGTATTTGCATATCCCTTTTAGATCGCATATCTTGCAGATAGGCCTGACAGGTAGACAGACGTTTTGTCCATACATGACAAAAGTGTTGTTTACCCTTGTCCATAGCCGCCTGTCAACCATCTTGTTCAGCTCGATCTCCGTCTGCTTGACTGTTTTGGTACCGACAAGCCCAAGCCTGTTTGAGATCCTATGTACGTGTATATCCACAGGTATTGCTGGTTTGTTGAAGGCATATACAAGCACACAATTGGCTGTCTTTCTGCCTACCCCTGGCAGTCCTAGCAGACTATCAATGTCGTCAGGCACCCGACCTCCAAATTTGTTTACTATTATCTGTGAAACCTGCTTGATTCGCTCTGCTTTGACATTATAAAAGCCTATGCTGCGGATTAACCTCTTTATTTCGTCAATGTCAGCTGAGGCGATGTCGTCAGGTGTCTTGAACCTTGTAAAAAGCTTCTTGACAATCTTGGCGGTATTCTCGTCCCTTGTGCGTGCTGACAAAATAGTTCCGATAAGGATCTTGTACGGGTCATCCTGTTCCTCCATCTGCAGGCCGCGGAGGGCAGTCAGACGCTGCAGCTTACTTTCGCGGCTGAGCACACGCTCCATCTTTTTTAATATTGTGCTCATCAAGTAGCTTGTCAATTAGATTAGCTTGGCTGCAAAGGGTATAATTCTGTAGTGGTGGTGGTCTTGAACCCAATTTCTTAAATCCTAATATTCTCTTGAACTATACAACAGCTAAGTCATGTAGCCCCTAAGTCAAAGTTGGTTGTTAGTAATGTTGGCATAGCTGTGTGAGTGTGTCTCTTTTTTATTTTGAAAATTGCTCTACTCGGTTAAAATATTTAACATAAGAGAACCATCTTAATGATAGTAGTCTAGCAGACTTCTTTGAGCATTCTTCTCTCTTTGAATGATTTCTTGCCTTACTAAGTGGGTTACAATCAAGCCTACTTTTCTGACAGGTGGCTTATTTTCAGATATCTCAAACTTGTCCAGTAACCTGCCTAAGACCGATGAAATACTCTCACTATCATTTCGAAACTCTCCAAATGTAGTTACCCTAGTTTCTACCGAAAAATTTGTTCTTACGAGCTTGATACCGACTGTTCTGAACAGGTAGCCATTTTCTCTAACCCTTTGGAATAGGTCATCAACCAGCTCATCAAGAACGCCATGAATCTTTTCTTTGTCTCGAGTATAGACATCCAGAGTATTCTCGGTACTGAGAGAGACATTGTCTGCTCTTGGTGCTACCATCTCGTCATCAGTGCCGTTAGCGACTTTCCACATCCAATAACCATTTTTTCCAAACTGTTCCTTTAGCTTCTGAACATCAGCTTTGGCTAACTGTCCCAGCGTATCAATGCTCATCTCTTTTAATGCCCTTTGTGTTTTCGGTCCAATGCCGGCAACGGTCCCAACATCGAGGGGCTCAAGAAATTTCTTTAGCTCGGTAGGATAAACAACGGTTAGACCATCAGGTTTCTCAAAATCAGATGCAATTTTTGCAGCTGATTTCGTTGATGTTACTCCTATAGAGCATGAAAGTCCGCCACATTTGTCTCTAATTGTTTTCTTTATTTTTGCAGCGTAGGTTTCTGGACTTTCGCTGAGGATTCTTGTTGTACAGTCCAAGAAGGCTTCATCTATACTAGCTTGTTCTAGGGTATCTGCATATCCTTGGACTGCATTCATTACCTGTTCTGATATCCCTCTGTAGTACGGTATATCAACAGGCCGCAGTATTAAATCCGGGCATAATGATTTAGCTTTTGAAAGTGACATGGCAGAGCTAACGCCATATCTCCTTGCTTCGTATGAGCAGGAAGAAACTGCTCCTTTCATAATGTCTCCCATTTTTTCATCTGTCATGATGACTGCATGAGCCTTTCCCTTCAATGAAGGGTCTCTTAGTTCCTCGCAGGATGGATAAAAGGCATTCAAGTCAATACATGCTATGACTCTACCGATCCATTTTTTGTTGGACTTAAGTAAATAAACACACATGCTTAGCTTGACACAACTCTATTATGCATTTTACATTTATCTAAATAATCATTAAAGATATGTGCACAGATATTACCAAGCATCATTATCATTGCTGGCCCACCAGCAGTTGGGAACCCTGACACTATATATTATAGGCAGAGATGGTATGTCGCGCTTCTCATCCATTATCTGAAGGATATTTTGTGTGGGTTTGTTGTCCTTGAATTCTCCCACTAGCTCATTCTCCTCCATTGTCTTATAATAATTATGGAAACTTTGTTACCT